>DAHVKR010000047.1 GCA_027320785.1 Bdellovibrionales bacterium | reverse complement strand
ACATTCTAGCGTGGGTTCTTAAGCCCTGTGCTCTTTAAATTAACGCAGCATCTCCCACCAGGAATGGTGAAGAACCATTCTTCTCTTCTCATGGTCGGTTACCGTTAAAAGAGGTTATTATGCCAATGGTTCGAATAGCAGTTCCTGGTAGTCTTGATAAAAGAAAAATCCGAATTATTTCTGACTCTATTCATACCGCTATGGTTGAAACGATCGGAATTCCTGAAGGTGATCGCTTTCATGTGATTTCTCGACATGATGCGGACACTTTAATTTTTGATTCATCTTTTCTGACAGATTCGCCTAGGACATCCATCGTGCTGATTCATATTTTATTGCGTCTAGGGAGAACTCTTCATATAAAACAACTCCTTTATCATAAAATCGCGGATCGAATTTCGACAAATGCTGGAATTTCGCTATCCGATATCATGATCGTTTTAAGTGAAAATGACTTAGATGATTGGTCTTTTAGTGGTGGAAAAGCTCAATATATTGAAGATCCCACCCTCTTTGCTCGAAGGAAATCGGAATAGAAAATCTTGGGCTTGTGATGGTTTCACGAAAGCTCAGGCTGAAGTCTGTTTTCAACATACAAAGGTAGTTTAATACGAAATTGAGTTCCTTTATTAGTCCCTTTGAGAATTTCAATACTTCCTTTATGTAATTCGACTGTTCGTTTCGCGATATAAAGGCCAAAGCCTGTAGAACTCTCTCCATTTGTAGGTTGAGCACTGAGCTTTTGGCCTAACTGAAAAGCTTTGCGTTTGTCGACTTCAGTAAATCCAGGTCCTTGATCTTCAATTAAAAGTTCAAGTTGATAAGAGTCTATGGAGGTCAAACTGACTGTGATAGTGGAATCAAATGGAGAATACTTGATGGCATTGCTGATAATATTTGAAAGTAACTCTTCTAATTTGTTTTGATTTCCTTTTACAATACAGGGTATTTCGCTGATTTGACTGATGATTTGTTGTCTTTTAATTCGAGCCTGAATTTCAAATTGAGAGCAAATTTGCTGCGTCAGAATTGAGAAGTTAACTTTGTCCATCTCGAAGGGCTTTTCTTCAGGGGTAACAAGTAAGTTTTCAACAAGAGTTAAACAACCTTCCGATATTTTTTTAATTCGATCTGAAAATTCAACAACTGAAAGTTCTGAACCTGGGTCCTCTTTTAAAAGCTGAGCAAAACCCATGATCGTTCCAATGGGGTTTTTAAGATCATGTACGAGGGTTTTGGCAGAAAGACTTCTTTTAAGAGTTTGCTCTTCCAAAGAAATAAGTGTGTTACGCATATTAAGAAGAGAGCGTCTTAAAGCTTCTTCTGTTCTTTTCTTTGTTCGAACGTTCAGAATAAAAAGAGTAAACATAATGGCAATTAAAATCACGTCAAGAGCCAAAGCTCCCATGATTTTTTTATCAACCACATCACTTTGCTCGGTATCAACTTTTTGGATTTTCATGAGTTCTTTTGATAAACTCATGCGGAGCTGGGATAACATAAACTCACTTGCATCATCAGAATCCTGCAAAAGCGTGGTTTTGAGCTGATCTAAAGAAGGAGCCCCAGGAATTGTCAGGTGAAGCTGACGCAATTGATTGAGTTCAATTTGAATATCCTGCTGTTTCGAAGCTTTTTGAGTATTCAGCGCTTTATCTAGACGTTCAACATTCAGAGATGCTTGCATAAGAGTGTGAAACTTCTGATCGAAAACATCAGAGGTTCGATTTTCCGAAAAGGCAATGAAGTCAAAAACGATATTGAAGATCAAGCCGAGAACGGCAAAACCAATGAAGAGCTTTTGTGTTAGATTTTTAGCTCGATCAAATTCCATTAAGAGAATTCAACCAAGTTTCTCCCTTAAAAGTCACCCTCTCACTTGTGGAGAGGCATTGTGTCATTGATGTAGGGCGACTGAATGGTTTTGAGAAAGCTCCTGTCTCCACCACCCGAGTTCATTGTAAATACGAGACGCTGGTGTGTACTGCTGGGCTATAACCTTCATGACCGCGGTGAGATCTTCTACAAGCTGAGCTTGCTCCTGAGCTGTAGAGCCTTCGTCGGAAGCTTGTGGAAAATAAGAAAAATCAACTCGAAGCCCATAGTGATCAGAATAGGGCGCATCCTTCAGGCCCTTCATATCCACCTGAACATTTGCTGGCTTAAGAGGAGCCGACTTCGAGTAAAAAACGTAATCAAAAATTCGATCATCCGAGAGCCAACCCAAGGGATTAACTGAACAGTAGGTGCAAAAATGTAAAGGGTATTGTCCCCATTTTTGAAGAACTGAATCTTGGAGGCGAAGAGACTCTGTTAAAAAACGATATTCTAAAGAACCAGGAGCCATATTAAAATCACCCGATAAAACTAAAGGATCTTGAGATTCTCGCGCTAAAGACCATTTTATTAACTCATAAATCTGAGCCAGGCGCACGGCTTGGGAGGCAGGATGTAAATGAAGATTGATAAAACTTACTGGGTGCCCTGAATAAAGACTGAGGGTCTGGACAGCAAATCCCTTTTCGACTCCCGCCAACTCGCGCCCTCCATCTAGAAGACCTCCATCCGAATTAAATTCAAAAATATGAAACTCAGTGGAAAGGGTTTTCACTTTTGACAAACTCATTAAGCCAAATCGATTCGTTTCATTCGGACTGTAGATCTGATAATTTTGACCAAGATTATCCTTAACAATTTGAATTTGAGAGTGATTCCAAATTTCTTGAAGCTGAATAACAGCACAACCCTGAGATTTCATTTCTTGAGTGAATTTTTCTGTTCTTTCTGAGACTCGCGGAGCATAGATGGGGCCGTAGCCATTGAATGTTTGAAGACAAAAAGTGTTCTGTGAGCTTGTTTGTGCATTTGCTATTAAAACAAGAAATAAGAGACTTAAAAGAACTTGTATTTTGAACATAAGATCCCCTTAAAGAATGGGTTCTTCATAGTCTTCTTTGAGGGTTAAAAGCATCACTTGAAGAGGATCTTGAAATTTCTACAGGGTAGTTTTAGGTCTGTTTTCTTAAATATCAGAGCTTTTCTGGGTGCGTCGACGGTTTAAATAAAGCTCCAGTTCTGCATAGGGAATTCGCCTGTGGCCGCCTTCCGTTTGGTAGCACTGAATGGTCCCTCTTTTGATTTCCCGCCTCACCGTATTTTCTGAAATACTCATGTATGCCGAGAGCGCTTGAGTAAACTCAGGTAAAGTAAAATCTTGAAACTCTGATTTTTGCACTGTTTGACGAAAAGTAGAAGGCTCAGGTCTCCATTTTTTTTTGTTTAGATGGTCATCAATATAAACCCATGTTTGTTTAATAGATTCACCAATGGCCATTAACATATCTTCAGATAATTGTATATCAGTTTCAAGTTTGGCAGTTTTGGCAGAATTGGAAAGACTCTTTTGATCGTCCGATTTTTCTTCAAGCCGGATGGATTTCCAATATCCTAAATCAGGAACAGAAATCACAATTTCATTTAAAACCTTTCGAAGAACCACGGGATATTCAAGACTTGTTTGTTTCACTTTTTTCATATCTCAAATTCTGCCAAATCTTCCAGAAAATACTACTAGCTCTTAGTCTAGTTATCTATGCATGATTAGCTAACTATTCTTGCGCAAATGACACGTATCATCTTTAATAAATAAAAAAACCACTCGACCAAGGATTGTTGAGATATGAATGAGCTCGTTATAACTCGAAATATAGAAGATGTAGCTGTTGTTGGCTCATGGCTTTTTCAAAAGGGAATTCGTACTCAACGGTATTACCGACGTATTGTTCGTGAGTTTTTTCATTTTTTCCCAGGACTCACTCTCAAAACCACAGAAGTCACTCATCTCGCATTATTTTTAAAAGCATCTCGTGAGTCTTCAGATTCCACTCGTAACACTTATAAAAATGCCCTTTCTTCTCTCTTTTCTTTTGCTACCAAGACGGGTTACATTCCACGCAACCCCGCTTTGGCTCTAGAAAATATTAAAGTTCCCGATCGCACCTACTCCAAGATTCTTTCACTGGAGCAAGTTCAACAAATGATTTTGAAAGAGGCCTCCGAGAGAAACAAAATGATCATCAAAATTCTTTACTACACAGGAATTCGAGTGGATGAAATCAGCAAGCTCAACCGCTATTCATTTCATGAGTCCGAGATGGGAGCCATTATGATGGTCGAAGGAAAGGGACGCAAGGTTCGCTCCCTTCACCTTCCCGACTCTCTCTACCTTGAAATTCAAAAATACATTTCTAAACTTCCCTCTCCCTATCTTTTTACAACTCAAAATAATTGTTTTGGTGATTATAAGCCCCTTTCGACCTCGCAGATCTTTCGAATTATTAAAAATTCTGCCAAAACTGCCAAGCTGAATGTTTCTCCTTCTCCTCATTGGCTTCGCCACACAAGCGCAACCCATGCCATCGAGGCAGGAGCTCCTATTCACGTTGTTCAAAAATCACTCGGCCATGAGTCCATTTCAACAACTGGAAAGTATCTCGATTTGAGACCTCAGCAGTCAGTTGGGGACTACTTAAAGCCTCTTCAGTCAGACCCTTCTCCTGAATAATTCATTCTAGATTTTGTAATCTTAAATTGAGACATTTAAAATAGACGAGAGTGAAAAAATCTAGTTTTATCCATTATTTAGTCAATATTTTCTTATCTATATATTCCCTCATACCGATTAGGTTTTCAACAAAGTTTTTTGAATGGCATGCTGGTGAGTTTTGGCTTTTCAGAGGGAAGTGGAACAACTACGGCTAATGGAACCAAAAGAACTGGCACAGCTTCTCTTTTGAATACCACCTGGACGACGAGTGGTAAAAATGGCAATGCCCTTGTTTTTGCTTCGGCTTCACCTAGCCGTGTAACTCTTCCTATTTGGCCCATGCAAATGGCGCCAACTAAAAGCATGACTGTTATGATGTGGGTTTATCCAACATCTGATCCTGGAGCCAATGAAAACGCTCTTTTTTCTTGGGCAGATACAACTTATGGATCCTGTTTTGAAATTGAATCTTTCGACTATAGTGGATCAGGCCCCCTCGGAAATCCTTCTGTCTACATTCAGCTAACGGATGCAAATTATCATCCTCTGTACGGAACTAGTAAGTTAGCATTGAATATATGGACGCATATAGCTGTTACATTTGATGGTTCCAATATTAGACTCTATAGAAATGGAACTCTTGAACAAACGGCAGTCGCATCTGGGCAGATGTTTTCATGCTTAGATTCATTCGAATTTGGATCAGAAACCGCTTGGGGTGAGGCCTACGATGGCCGAATTGATGAAATTCGAGTTTTCGATAAGGCTCTTTCCGCAACTGAAATCACTCGACTGATGAATACTGCTGTGCCTTAATAAGTCTTAATGGAAATGAAGACCCTTTCGCAAGACAATACCCATTGCCTCCAAAAAATTGAACAGCTTCATGTTTTACGGCTCTACGGAAAGCCTCAACAACGCGCCCGTACTCACGGTGAATTGATCTCAAAGGGTTTTTTATCCAGAGGCAATTTAGAGCTCTTTAATGCACTTCTAACTCGGGGTTTGACACCTGGATCTTTGAGGTATCGCCTCACTGATCAATTTTTAAATAGTCTGACCCAGTGGGTTTTAAAAGCAGCACCAGACGATTATAAGCTCGAAACCAAAGTGATGGCAGAGGCTTTAAAAGTTTCTCCTCTTAGACTCCGTCGCGCACTCTTATTGCCAGATATAGCTTCCTATTCATGGGCTCTTCTCAGTAAACAGGGAAAGAACTTACCTCCCACCGTCGGCTGCACATCTGCTGTTTACACAGATTCACAAGGTCGCTTCCTCTATGGTCGTAATTTAGACTTTCCAGGTTCACCCGCCTATGATCGAAATCCTCTTTTAATCATTCACCAACCTGACTCTTCATCTTCCGAACTTCAACACGCTTCTGTTGGGACTCATGGACTTCAGTTTTCTGGAATCACAGGATTTAATGAAGCCGGTCTTACTTTTTGCGTTCATCAAAACTACACTCGTTTATTGAGTATCCGCGGTGTTCCGATGCCCTTTGTTGGAGAACAGGTTTTAAGATACGCTCGTAACTTAAAAGAAGCCCTTCAAATCATTCGTGAAAATCGACCAGGACCTCTCTGGAGTTTTGTTGTGACCGATACCCACAAAGGGCATGCGATGGTCGTCGATGTATCGAATACACAGTTGAAGGTTCGTTACAAAGAATCCTCGCCCTTTATTCAAACAAATCACCTTCTTGATTCCACTTTACGCCAGAATTCAAGCTTACTCGAGGCCGGGACAGCTTCGAACTCTGCTTTTCGTTTTCAAAAAGCCCAAGAAACATTAAAAAGTTGGGGCACCCCTGAACCCCATGACATGGCTCAACTCCTCAGTTGGCAAAAGAGTAGAAAATTCTTTTCCTCTATATCTGATGTTCAGAAGTCTTTAACGATTCAATCTGTAATGTTTCAAAAAGATGATCTTAAGGGGATATTTAATTTTTATGTTACAATTGATTCAGCTCCGGCACCTTCTGGACGTTGGCTGAAAATACCCATACAAAAAATTTGGACTCATAAACCAATTGATCAAAGTGAGTTGGAAATTCATCAATTTACAAAACTAACATCTGAAGAGCGAAAGAGGCAGCTCCAGTGGGCTGATCTTTATGCAGATGAGTCCATGAGAAACTACTCTGAGGTCGTAAAGAAGCTCGCTCCACTGGCTAATTCTCCAGACTCCTTTTTAGCCTTGTCTTCCATGCAGCTAAAAAATAAGCAACTGCCCGACTCTTTGAGTTCGGCACAATGTGGCCTTCAAATTTGCACAAATGAAACTCAGCCTTTAATTCACCAGGGTTTACTATGGATGGAAATCGTAGGTTATTGGCATCTTAAAAAGAGAAAAGAAGTTACTCTAAAGACTCAAGCGTTTTTAAAATTATCAGTTCAGGATCCTGAGCTTTTGAAACAAGCTCAACGAGTTCTCAAGAAGAAACGTCCCTCGACCGCCAGTCTTTCTCCTGGCTTTGATTTTTTTGGAGGCTATCTTCAAGGAATGCCTTCTCGATCCATATCTTAAAAAAGTCAGAAGCTTGAATATTCGAATTATAATTTTCAAGTTTATCAAAAGCAGCCCTTTGAATTCCGCAGGAAATAATATTTTGAAAATAGTCCAAATTGTTCTGAATATTCAGACTGAGACCGTGCTGACAAATACTCTGTTTAATTTGAAGTCCACAAAAGCCAATTTTACCTTGGCTTGTGAAAAGTCCAACAGGGTTTTCCGAAACCTGGGTTGAGACATCAAAGTGTTCAAAGGTTTTCTGCGAAATTCTTAAGAGCATCTGTACAAAAGATCGAACACCTATATTCATTTTTTTTAGATTCAAGACAGGATAGATAACAAGTTGTCCAGGAGAGTGCAGGGTCGTTTCCCCGCCTCTTTTTATATGATACAGATCAAATCCATCTGCAGAAAGGATATCCTGATCTTGAGCTCGAATACCTTGAGTAATAACAGGAGTTATTTCTCCACCTAAAATAATACCGATAGATTCTTCAGCTTGAACCCATTTCCAAGCCTCCTGTTGAATCCTATCTGCAGACTCATAAGGAAGTAATCCCCAGTTATAATAGTGGATCGTATTTATGGATTTAGTAGAGCTCAACTCGATCATTTTCTTTAAATCCACCACCCGAATGAATAATGGCAACACTTCCATCATTTCCAAAAAAGCTAACGACTTCCAAAGTCCCTTTCACTCGTCCAGGAGCTTTCCCTATTGCCGTTCCCATTTCAGGGTCGTAAATCTCTGTGCCCTCTTCAAAAACCCGAAGAATATCCCCGACCTGCAGACCACTCAAATTTCCTACATTCAAATAGATTTTATCACCCTGAATGGCTGCAATCCGACCTTCCCAACTCATCTTGCTGAGAGGTTTAGTGATTTGAGGAATAAAC
>DAHVKR010000046.1 GCA_027320785.1 Bdellovibrionales bacterium | reverse complement strand
TTCCCAAAAGCCATCAAAAGCACCGCGAGCCACCATACACAAATCATAGGCAGCGGCTCCTGGGCGGCGAATGCCACGACAAATCTTGACTAAATTAGCAAAAACTCGAATTTGCTCTTCGAGAGCTGGGACATTATCAGCAAAAAAACCTGTGGCTAAAAGAGAGTCCTGTAAATTCGCCGTCGAGCTAACATGAATAGGACGTCCATTTAGATAAGCTCCTTGTCCCTTGATTGCCGTATAGGTTTCCCCAAGAAGAGGCACATCAATAATAGCGAGCTGTAAATCTCCTCGGTACTCCAAGGCAAGACTGATACAAAAAATGGGGAACTGATGAATATAGTTTGTTGTTCCATCCAAGGGATCTAAAATCCATCTGCCCTCAACTTGAGAGGATGAAAAGCTCTGCGTTCCCTTGAGAAAACTTTCCTCTTCCCCTAAAAACTCCCATGAAGGATCAATTATCTTTAAGTTCTGACTGATGATTTTTTCTGATTCACGGTCAGCCTCACTCACGAGTCCCGCGTGCTCTTTAACCTCTATGTTTCGCAGATGGCCATAGTAGTGGTTTAAAGTCTCTCGACCTAGACGGACTGCTTTTAAAGCTTTTTTCAAGACTTCCGTCCAATTTATTTGACCGTTTTTTAAGTCCCCAGTTACCATAGAAAAAGACTCTAGCGTAAAAATGCGCAAAAAGGAAACATCATGGCAGTAAAATCGGAAACTTTCATTAAACTGGGTTTGGTCTTTTTCATATCCCTACTCTCTTTTGCCATTGGTACCCTTGTGGGTAAGGAATACAGTGAGCGGCAGTATAAACTATCTCGTCTTGAGCCCCAAGATACTCGCCAAACACATGCTGATCGCGAAGTTGCCAGTGATGGGCATAAACAAAATAAACTCAGCGATGAAGAAATTGCCAAACTCGCTGAAGAGTTTGTAACAGATGACAATGTTCAGGAGGTTAAAAACTCTGCCCACAAAGAAGTGCCCCCAATTGAGGGAGCTCACACGGCTGCGACTTCTCAAGACTCATCTTCTGATCACTTTGATGAAATGAACGACAAGGCCCTCGAGGCCGCTCAAAATTTAATTGATAAGAAATCTCAGACTCATAATGAAAGAACCGTCGCGGCCGTCGAGCCTGAAGATACGCATGCAACGCCAGAGAAAAAGATAGCTCCACAGCATGCTATGAAAACCAAACCGGCCGCTATCGCTCATAGCATGCCTCAAAATGCGGCCCAAGAAAATGTGGGAAAATACACCGTTCAAGTGGGATCATTTCTTAAAGAACTGGATGCTAAGAAAAAATCTGAGGAACTTCGAGGACAAGGCTATACAGCTTTCTATGTTCCAGGTGTCTTAAAAGGAAAAACATGGTACCGCGTGAACATTGGAACCTTTGCGACTCAAGATGAGGCAAAAAGAGCCAATGATAAATTTGCCGGAGATCACCATGGTCAGCGCGGATTCGTTAAGGAAATTGCACGGTAAGCCTCCCTACTTTGACGTCTTAATTTGAGACGTCTCTATTTTATTCAATTTTTTCTCTTTAAATCCCGAATAGATATTGTATGAACAACCAATCAGTCTGTTGGGGATTTAAAGTATTACTTTGTCTTTCCCTGTGCGCCTGCTCAGGAAAGTCGGATAATACCTTTAGTAATCTTCTAGCAGGTGGTGACGTGGGCACCGGAACTGCCAGTATTGCGATCAACTCTTATCTTCCCGCTACAGCCAGTGTCGTCATCAAAAAAGAAGATACTAAAACATTTATCGTTTCAGCCGTTGGGTCTGGAACTCTTCGCTATTCTTGGACACTGGACAACGTTGCTGTTGGAGGGAATACGGCCTCTTATACAGTGGATGCTACAGCTATAACTGTGGGAAACAAAGTCCTCAAGGTTACAATAAATGATGATATCGGAACAGTCTCTCAATCTTGGAATGTGAAGATTAATGGCACACCTGTTATTAACTCGGCAACTCCAAGCCTAAGCACACTGGGTATTCGTCGCTTATCAGATTTGTCTCTTTCAGTATCCGCATCGGATCCCAACTCCGATACTCTCACCTACACATGGAAGGTAGATGGCAGCACCAGCGTGATCACCTCTACTACAAATTCTGCGACCTACACGCCCCCAGCCCTCAGCATTGGAACTCATACTGTTTCAGTTGATGTCCTGGATGGACCCGTATCCGATGCGGGGACTTATACTGTTACACAGTCTTGGACTGTTAAGGTGAATAGTTTTGAGGATGGCTGTAATAATATGGCTAATAATTCTTCTACAAATCGTGCTTGCGTCTATACCGGTATATCCAGTATCGGGGATTCAATCGATCCCTCAACTTATCCGACTTTGGTTTACACAAAACCTACTTCTGTTTTTATCGACTCCTATGGAAACCCTTTTATCACCGACAACTACAACAATGTTGTTTCTTATTGGAACCGCACCAACGCAAGCGTCACAGTTGTCGGCATCACAGTCCCTGCAAATACCCTTAAAGTTGTAGCCGGAGTAGGAGTGGGTGGATCGCCCGGTTATACATCCAGCACTTTAGCTGTTCGAACAACTTTGAACTCTCCCTCGGGACTTTACTATGATGGCACGAATCTCTTTATCAGTGATAGTTCAAACAATCTGGTCCGAGAAGTTGATTCAAGCAATGTGATTACAACTGTATTAGGTGGAGGCTCAAGTCAAACGGATGGCGTGGCTGCGACAACTCACAAATGTTATGCTCCCTATGGAGTTGTTCGAGATGGTAATGATCTCTTCGTCGCCTGCGGAAGTGAACAACGAGTTAAGCGTGTTGATTTGACAACAGGGCTTGCCTATACTTTTGCGGGAACGGGCGCGACAAGTACACCTACCAGTGGCAACGAAGTGGATCCTGTTAGCGGAGGAGCGAATAGTACAGTTTATACTCCTTATGGTTTAGCCTTTGATAGCTCAAAAAATCTCTATATTTCAGAATACAGTAGCTGTCGAGTTCGTGTTGTAAATAGAACGGGCTCCACCATCAGCTTTTATGGAAGTCTAACTGTTTCATCTGGTAAAATGAGAACAATACTTGGAAATGCCACAGGAAACACTTGCTCCATGACGGAAGGTGCTGCCCCTGGCACAGCTCGCGTACAAAATCCTCGCAATATCTTTCTCGTTAATAATGCTCTCTTTGTCGCAAACAATGGGAATCATTCGATCACTGCCGTTAATTTATCTGCCTCCACTCAAACCTATGGATCCGTCAGTGTCGCGAGTTACAATATGAATCGCATTATTGGCAATGGTTCCGGTGGTTACCTCGGTGAAGGCAGCCAAGCCAGTGCTACAAGATTTTATACCCCGTATGATATCTCTTATGATTCAACTCGAAACGAATATTTAGTTGCTGACTATAGCAACTATCGACTTCGAGGTGTAAAGTCTGATTTTACAACTGAACTTCTAATGGGGAATGGGAACAGTCGCTATGGCTCTGCCGGAAATGGTTCCGTCGAAGCGACTGCTGAAAAACTGAGTAACCCCAGACACCTTGCCTACGATACGGTGAACCATGCTCTCTTTATCACAGATCAGACGAATCATCGCATTCGAATGGTTGATCAGTATGGACAAGTCACGACAGCTCTCGGAACGGGAGCTGTTGGATTGGGAGCTGAAGAGCAGGAGTATCCAACGAATATCACCATGAATCAACCTCGAGGCATCGCGCTTGTAGGAGCGACGGCTTCATTTGGTGGACATATTATTTTTTCAGATTCACAAAATCACCGCATTCGATTTTGGAATCGATCCAATGCCAGTGTGACTTACTTTGGAGTCACCATCGGAGCGGGTCTCGTGGCCTCAGTAGCTGGAACAGGCTCTTCAGGAAATGGAACATCGGGCAGTGCACTTTCGGCTGCACTCAATAACCCTGAAGGTGTCGCCTCTAATGGAACGAACCTCTATATTGCTGATACAAACAATCATTGCATAAAAATGGTCGACAGTTCGGGAAATATTTCTGTGGCCGCAGGAACTTGCGGTTCCGCAGGAAATACAAATGGTGCCGCCGGGACAGGCCGACTCAACAGTCCCGCAGGCATTTCTTACTACAAAAATGGCACGAACGAGGGGATCTTTATCGCTGACCGAGGTAACAGTCGTATTCGATTTATGAGAATTGCCGGTACCAATGCTATTGCTGGAGTTCCCGTAGCCGTAGGAGATACCAATACAGTCGCCTGTGGTAGCACTTACCACGATGACAATATTATTGCGATCAACTCTTCCTGCAATCAAACCTATGGGGTCACCGTTGTCGGCAATAAGTTTTGTTTTTCGAACTATAACTATCACAATGTACGTTGCGTGGATATTTCAACAGGCATGATTACCACAGCCCTTGGTCCAACCCAAGGTAGTAGCACAACACCCAGCTACTTTCCTCTAACAAGCCTAGGGCCCAATGATCAGAATAATACTATCGCTTCATTTGGAAGTGTTCCAAGTCTGACTGACACGTTCGGAGCCACGGCCTTTCCGATGGGTCTTGCGAGCGATGGCACAAGTGAACTCTATGTTGCCGAGTACGGCCCCAATCTTATTCGAAAAGTGATTCTACCCTAGACCTTTGAATTCAAAATAAAATTCATATTCTAATACGTAGGTCTAAAAATCTCAACTCGACTCATAAATCGAGACCAATCAGTCGAAAAGGACTGAGAGGTCTATATGTCGAGAATACTTTTTATTATTAGCAGCATGTGTTTTCTTTTATCCACATTGGGATGCTCAAGCTCTACTCTTCGAGTTGAGTCCACACCCGATGGTGCCGATGTCTATGCGCAAGTCCCGGGACAGACTCGCAAAAAAATCGGGCAAACACCTCTTAATATAAATGAAAGTACGGTCGGATCAAACCAGGATGCCTTCCAAATTTCGATTACAAAAAATGGGTATTCTACAGAAAGTGTTTTAGTCCCGCCTACAATTTTCTCTCGCTCATCATCTATTCAAGCTCAACTTGTTGAAAGTAATTCTGCTAGTAAAACTCTCAGTGACCAAGCCCTCCAATCTGTGGCTCGCTCGGTAGCTCTCGCACAATCCTATATTATGTCAAAAGACTATAGCATGGCTGAGCAAATCCTCATTCAAGCTTCATCACAATACCCAGGAGTTGCAACACTCCAAGAACTCCTCGGGAACGTGTACTACTTAAAGCGAGACCTCTCAAAAGCACTCACTTACTACAAACAAGCGTATGACATGAATCCTTCTACTGATACTCAAAGAATGATTAATAAAATTCATGGAATTCAATCCTTTCGAGCCCCTAGCTCTGGAGTGTCTCAATGAGTACATATATTATTTCAATATTTATTGCTTGTACGGCCTTCCTGCTAGCGCTTCATAATCTCAATCAGCATCTCAACAACTACTTTGATTTGGTCGCATTCTTCATGGTTTTTGGTGGAACGATCGCGATCGGAACTGTACTGCTTCCTTGGAAGCTTCGAAAAGATCTTAAAAGTTCTTTTATTGATCTTCTTAAAAATAAAAAGATCACCTATCATGCTGTTTTAAACGATTGCCTGAATACTCTTAAATCCAATGTTGTGTCGATCACACCAGGTTCTGAAAGCGCTCTCTATATTGAAGTCTTACGAGATGGTCTTGAGCTTATACAGCTCGGGTTCAATAAAGAAAAAATCTCTGACATTCTTTCAGAGCGAGTTATTCAGTATGGCCTCAGAAAAAGAAAGATCGCAAATGCACTCAAATCACTTGCGAAATACCCACCCGCTTTTGGTCTTGTGGGAACTGTACTCGGTCTTGTTAACGTTATGAAAGGTGTTTCCAATGGCTTGGGAGGTAAGGAGACAGCACTCGAAATGTCAGTTGCTCTTGTTGCCACCATGTATGGATTGATCATGGCCAATCTTATTGTCAATCCATCTGGCGAACTTTTGTCGAAAAAAGCGGCCGAAGAAGAAATTTATGGGAAAATTGCGATCGAAGCTGTTCTCTTAATGGCTGATCATGCCTCGCTTCTTGAATGTCAAGAAACGCTTAACTCTTACGCTCCTTTTGAGCAAAGAATTAACCTTTTAGCCAATATGAATGAGGACTTAGCCGCGTGAAAAAATTGAGCTTTGAAACTCAACATGAGGAAGTCGATTCAGAAGGATCTTGGGCCGTCAGTTACGGCGATATGATTACGCTTCTGCTCACATTCTTTATTTTGTTTTTCTCAGTTCATCCTAATAATGATGCTGAAGACAATTTGAAACTTAAAATTTCACTTATGGAAACTCTCGCCAAAACAAGTTCTCAAATGACAGGCTACAATGAGCAGCTCGACATCGGAAAAGAAAAAAAACATGGCATCGATCCAAAAGTAGTAAAAGAATGGGGCGGACACATTCACGACGAAGGAAATCATGTTATTGTTGAATTTCCGGGTGTCTCGTTTTTCAACACAGGATCTATCGATGTAACAAATAAAGGTACGGATGCAATTCGACGTTTTGTAGAAGTCTATACACCCTATGCGGCTCACTATAAAATAGGAATTCGTGCTTTTGCTGATAAAAGAAGGGTTCGCGCTGATAAGCACTTTCGCTTTAAAGACAACCTCGAGCTCACAGCCTTGAGGTCAGTGGCCACTCTACGAGTCTTGCAAAAGTATGGGATCCCTTTATCAAAAATAAAATTAGGTGGCTACGGCGAGCACCTTACAACAGCTACAGAACTCAATCAGCTTCCAGCATCTAAACGAAGCCCTTCATCGGAACTCGATTTAGCAAGGAAAGTTGTCCTCGTCATTGAACAGGAGGAAAAAAATGAAAAGAAACAATAAGCTTTATCTTTTTCTTTTCGTTTTACTCATGGCCTTTTCTAACTCGGCCTGGAGTCAGATGAAACACCCGCGGGTTATTGACCTTGAAAAAAGCCTCTCGCAAGAGGGACTCGAGCTTTTAAAAGGACGGTTTCCTGATAAGCCCTTTCTATTGAGTGTGAAGATTGACCCCCTCTTTCGAGATCGCGGCACAGCTAATCGTGACCAAGAAAAACTGCCTTATTTCGATTTAGCTGATGAAGAAATTCGTGATGAATGGGACGACCCTTCTATTTCGAATTCAGCTCTTCTCAATCGTGTTAAAAAAATATACGTAAATGTTAGTGTCCCGTCAAATTTAACGGATGATGAAATTGCCGAAATTAAATCCACTCTTGTGAACAATTTAGGGCTTTTAGAGGCACGGGACTCAGTGGATATCACAAAACGAAACTGGGGCGTCACCAAAACTCAAGATTGGTCATGGACAAGAGTAGGTTTTTTAGGTCTTGCCTGGTTTAGCTTTATGATCGGCCTATTAGGAATTGCCTGGTTTACAGCTCGACAATTCAAAAAGGGAGCGCCAGCCTCTGCATCAAATTCAAACTCTCAACCTTCTGCCTCTGTTGGCTCTATGCCAACCTCTTTACCTTCAGTTCAAGCAGATAAGGTCGAGAAGAAAAACTTTGGAGCCTCTTCGGATGTTCGTTTTTCAGATCCCATTAAAAATCGTGAAATGCTTGTCACAGGAATCAAGCTACTTGAATCTCATGCAGGTTTTCCTTCTCTTGAAGATATGCTTGTTCTTCAAAAATTTGGTGAGGATAGTTCAGGAGAACTAGGCGCCTTGCTTTCTGAATTTTCAATTGAGACAAGAACAAAGCTTTTTGGATATAGTTTTGATCAGGTTTGGCTAGAGGCCCTCACAAATGCAGGTGAAATTTCTTCTTCGTGTGTTGAGATCTTAAACAAACTTCTGCGTGTTCAAAGAAACGATAAGGATATTCAGTGGCAAGAACTTCTTATTCTTGTCTGGCGTTTGCAACAATCTCGATCTGAGTTCTTTAAAGGCCTTGAGCAAAGACAAGCCTTTAAAATTTTAAACGCCTTACCTAAATCAATGGCTTTGGATGTTCGTCGCGAAATTTTTCCCGGATCATGGGGACAGCTCTTGGATGTCAACTCACAATTCGACT
>DAHVKR010000045.1 GCA_027320785.1 Bdellovibrionales bacterium | reverse complement strand
AAAGAGACATCATATTAATACTCACACCCGCTAAATAAAGCAGTACAAAACTTCCAATTAATGAAACTGGAATGGCTAAACCTGTAATGAGTGTACTTCGAACGGATCCCAAAAAGAGGAATACAACTAAAATGGTGAGAATCACCCCAAAGATAATTGACTCCACCACATCATAAACGTTGGCCCATAAATACTTTGTCGTGTCTCGAGCAATGAGAATTGCAAAATCATTCCCATATTGTTTTTTAAATTCTTGATTAATCTTTTCAATACGTTTGTGTACGTTATTTGAAACTTCTAGCGTGTTAGCACCGGATTGCTTGTATACATACAAGAAGACCGTCTCTTGACCGTCCAAGTATGCTCGCATCTTTTCGTCTTCAAGGGAGTCAACGACCTTGCCAATATCTGAAATACGAGTTGTCACATCATTTCCGTAGAAATTTACAACAGCCTGTCGAACTTGATCCAAGGAATTGAATTCACCTAAAGTTCGATAAACCAATTCGCTTTTTGTTTGATTCACTTTCCCTGCCGGTATGTTTTGGCCTGAGTTATTCAAAGAACCGGCCACTTGCACCACACTCATCTCACGATGAAGAAGTTTGTTGCGATCCAATTGGATTTGAATCTCTCGCTTCCTTCCCCCGACAACTTCGACTAATCCCACCTGTGAAACTTGCTCCAGCAGTGGTTTCACTTGTTCATTCGCCAAATCGAAAAGTTCTCCACCCTTTTTGTCTGTTTTTAATGCTAAAACCATAATGGGCTGAGCAGAAGGGTCCACTCGACGAATCACAGGTTCTTCAATATCATCTGGTAACTTACTTTTTGCTCCTGAGACTTTGTCTCGAACCTGTTGCTCAGCATACTTAATATCCATATCCAAATTAAATTCAGCCACCACTGTACTGACGCTTTCACGATTGATGGATCGGATATTTTTCATACCTGAAATTGTACTCAGTTCTTCCTCAATAGGTTTTGAAACCAGAGTTTCAACTTCAGAGGGTCCCGCACCTGGATACAAAGTTGTGACAGTCACAACAGGAAAAGTCACATCTGGAAAAAGCTCGATTGGAGTCTTTTTAAATGTAAAAATCCCCACAACGATTAGGCTCACCAAAACACAAGACATAAAAACAGGCCGCTTAACAGATAATTCCCAGATCTTCATGAAGCACTCCTACTGAAATAAGGCCAATGAGTTAATAAATTGTCGAGCTTGTAATTCGAGCTGAATTCGTTGAGAGCGTATAGAGTTATAGTCCTGTTCAAAGCTTAAAACTTGAAAAGTTGTCGAGCGACCTCTTTTCAACTTTTCTCTTTCCGCATCAGCTTTTTTTCTTTGGAATGTTTCCAACTCCCGCACTAATTGAACTTGCTGAGCCAAAGATTGAGCCGCATCTACCGTTTGATCCCATGTTAAAGACTGATCTCGAAGACGCGCCTTCTCGCTCAGCATCTGAGATTTTTCTAAAGCTGCAAAGCCTGAGCGACTATGGGAGGCTTTAGACTGATCCAGTGGCATCACGAAATTAAGTCCTACATACAGATAATCTTTCTTTTTGAATGTATTATCTTGTGCTTCTGGATACTGAGGGCTTCTTCCTTGTGTATAAGCCTGCAACGTCAAATCCAGATTGGGTTTATTTTTTTCCTTCTGTGACCGATACCCGGCTTCGGAACTCAAATTCAAATCTTTCTGAGCTAATGTATCGAGGCGAGTTTTATGATCTGAGGAATTTAAGTGCAATTGATTTAAATTAAGTTCAGGAGCCAGTAACTTTTCAGCTACCTGATCCCCCTCAACTCCACGCAAAGAGTTGAAACTGCGAGCTGTTTCCCGAAGACTTGTCTCGGAATTGACAACATCAATTTGTCTTTGCGCTACAGCCGCTTTGGCTTGATACACATCATTTGCATCCAATAACCCGCGTTTAATTTGAAGTTCTGTCCAAGAAAGAATTTTTTTGGCTCGCTCCAAAGAGTCTTGATGAATTTTATAAGCTTCCTGTTCAGATAAAAGCTTATAAAAAGCAGCTTCCACATCATTTTGCCTTTGAATCCAATTCACTTCAGCCTGCTTAGCTAAGGCTTGTGCCTGGTAATGCATTTGATCCACATCACCCGTTGTTTCTGAACCCAGTAGATTTCTCCACAAAGGCATGGTCAGCTCTATTTTAGGATAAACATCATAATAATTAGGCACTGGTAAAAAACTTGTATTAGCACCATTAATTTCAGTATGACTGGCATTTTGAGACAAAGACCACTTCAAACCTAATCTTGTTTGCTGCTGCAAACCCAAACTATAGTTACTCACTTTAGTTTGATACCCCTGAAACTGAGGATTGGTCGTAGGTCTTTGATCATCCAAATAACCACCTGATGCAAATAGACTCACCCCGGTTAGTAGTTGAGCCGAATCCTGAGCGAGCTCCGCACCTTTTTTCTTTTCAAAAGCAGCCTGAGTGGCAGGATCTTTTTCCATAACCATTTTTTTATAAGACTCAAGCGTCAGGTTTTCAGCCATAGCTTGGCTAAAAACCAGACTTAGTAAGATTAATTTCATGCTAAAACTCCAAAAAAGAAGGTTTCACAGATTTGATGAATATATTGAGACTGATACTCATGGCTTTCCACATTTTGCCCACAGGTCGCAACAACGGCTTTCTCCATAATACAAGGATGTGACATCACCGCCATGGTCATTGTTGCGAGTAACTGAGCGTGAGTATCTTTTTTTAGAACTCCATTTTTAATAGCCGTTTCGTAATAATTTTGTACCAGCAAAAAAACAGGGTGCATATGAGTCATTACTTTTTGATGGAATGCCTCTCCTCGTTCAGCTTGAGATTCACGAATGATAATACGGAGAAGATGCTTATCACTTGCATAAAGAGCCATCATCGTTTCAAAAAATAATTTCAGACGTACCTTGAATTCTTCTTTGTTCTCGGCGGGCATTAAGATTTTTTGGATAACCTCAAAACGCCCTTTTGCAAAAGTCGCAATACACTCTAAATACAAACCTTCCTTGCTACCAAAATAGTAAGAAATCATCGCCACATTCACACCACAATGAGAGGCTATGTCTCGAACACTGGCTCCTTCATAACTTTTTTCAGCAAAAAGCTTAGAGGCCACTTCCACAATTCGATGCTTCACTTCTGCAGAACTGTGATGATTTTCAACAACCCCCTGGGGGGATGAAAGCTTGTTTTCTTTTGAGTCCATATGAGGGTTTTCTCATATTTTAAACAAACGTTCAATTGATTTTAACAAACGTTTAATTTCATCTTGAGCTCAAGAAGATAAAAATATAAATTAGTAATTTCAATATGTTAGAGTTGTAATCTGACTTATTCTAAAAACAGCAAGCCCAGGTGAAAGAACTTACCCGCATACTTTTTAACCCAACGAACTTCAGCCATCATGGGACTCAAGCTTCCAACTTTCACCAAAAGACGCTGACCCGTTTTCCAAGCTTCATCCTTCAAGGCCACAAGACTACAGCCTTTGAAAGACTCTTCCACAACAAGAGCAGATGCCGCCTTTTTCCTCTTTAGACCATCGGCATCGGTTAAAACATAAGCGATAGTCCCTGGATCTGAAGAGAATCGAATGGATTGACGTTTTCTTTGTTTTTTTACGGGAGCAGAGTGTTTTTTTTGAGTGGCCATGCCCCTATAGTAACTTCACCCTTTTTATGAAACAAAAAGTCTTTTTGAATCCCGACCTAAGACTCTTCAACTGTTAGCCTTTTTCGTCATATTCCCCAAAAGTGTCAGTGTCTCATTTTGAGAAAACTCTTCAGTCTCCTTTATATCCCATCTGAGACGCCTCAATTATCACTTCGAAGGACCTCCACTGGTCATGGGAATTGCATTCTTTAAAGCTGGATACATTCCTATTGGAGGTTTATATGAGTTCGCCAAAATTTTTACTGATTGGAGCCCTCGCTCTGACAATGGCCAGTTTAACAGCTTGTAAACAAGGTGGCGACAGCAACTCCAGAACTCGCATCAATAAAGCTTTGGGGCAAAACAAAACAACTCCCGCACCAACACCATCTAAAGATACTCTTCAGGCTGATGTCAATAAGGATACTGAAAATGGAATTACCATCGGAGGTAGCATAAGTTGTCAAAATCTTAAGCCAAGCCTTGATACATACGGATGGAAAGTTCAATCCATACAAAGCAAAGAAACGACTCAAAATGGCAAAACATTAAATATCGTTTTCTATACACTCAAGAACTCAACCTTTGAAAACCCCGTTCTCTACTTCAAGAAAAATGCTCTTCAAGCCACAACAGCCCAGGATCTGGAGAACTTTTCAAAATGGGCTACTCAATATAATTTTGATCCCATTTTAATGGATGCTCGCGGGGCCGGTTGCTCGACAGTTCTCCCTGATTTGAAAACTCTTTCTTCTCGTGTAAATGACTACGGATCTTCCAGAGAAATCGCAGATGCTGAACTGATTCGTAAAGCTTTACTTAATGGTAAAAAATGGAAAGTCCTCGGAACACGAAGTGGTGGCGCTGCGGCTCTTCGCTATGCTCAACTTCATCCTGAAGCTTTGACTTCGCTTCATATAGCGGATTTCACAGTGGTTCAAAATTCAGTTGACCTTGAAAGCTTTCGACTTGAACAAGAGGCAAAGAACTTTAAATCTCTTCTTGATCATTTCAAAATAACAGACAATGAAGTCACAAAAGCTCAACAAACTTTAGATGCTAGCAAATGCCAACCCGATTTAAACAGCTGTCACGAACTGCTCGATTTAAAATCAGGATTCGCTATTTCTTCTACGACGGGCTGGCAGAACATTGCGGAACTTATTAAAAATATCAATGATGGAACTCAAAAAACAGAAGATTTACTTAAAGAATTTCAAAATCACAAAAAATATGTAGATTTCATTAATGTTTCCAAATTTTTAGATTTGAGTTCAGATAAAAATCTTTCCGGCTGTACCGAAGCTTTAAAAGCTAAACCTGATGGCATTCTAAACAGTTGCCGTTTACAAAAAAACTTGTCTAGATCTGAAAACACGGATTTAAAGAATAAAATAAATTATGTCGCTTTAGACTTGAATAAAATCAGTCAAAATTTAACCCAAAATAAAATCCCTTACTACTTAGTGGCAGGACAGCTATCTTCACTTTACCCTTTTGACCTTTATCAAGAGCAAGAGGAAGTTATGAATCAAAATCCAGATTTCAATCTCCTACAAATTTCCGATATGGGAAGTGAAGTCATCTACTCGAAACAGCTTTTTGATACCCTCAACAAGTAAAAAAAAAGGCCTCTAAAAAGAGGCCTTTTTTTTATTGAATGACCGCAGATCTCTAAGCGAAAGTTCGACCGTGATATTCATCCTCATTAAAATCATCTACTAAAATGGCATCATAACGAATTTGATCGGCTTCTCTTAAAAGCTTCAACTCTTCATCTGTAATGATGGCTTTGGCTCGAGCTTCTTCAAAAAGCTCATGAACCTTTTTCTTAGGTAGAATTTTTTCTCGAATAGCTTGTCGGATTTTCTTTTCAGTTGCATCCGCCTTCATCACAACAGCTCTTGCTTTTTCTAAACGAGCCATTTGCTCACCTTCGGCAGTTGGGATAAAAATCCCCTCTGTTAAGCGCTCACGGTTGTCATCGTTGTACATAACCCGAGTTGCAATATGATGAGACCAGCTATCAGAAGCCTGAGAGCCAATGGAGTTAATTCGAGACCATGCTCCTACCCATCCTTTAACAAACCAACGAAGCCCAGGAATTTTCAAGTTATCAAATATTCCATCAAAAGCTTTTTGGATATCTGCCATAAATTGCTTTAAGACCAAATGAACCACTGGCAGATCTTGCTCTTGGCGCCCTTCTGCTTCGAAACGTCGAAGGACAGATGTCGCCATATACATATTAGATAGAATGTCAGCAAATCGACCCGTAATTTTTTGTCGAGCCTTCAACTCTCCACCGAGTGTTCCCATCGCAACATCTGACAAAATAGCAAATGAAGCAGAAGCCCACTTGAGTCGACGGAAATAGATTCTCATTTGAGGATGACACTTCGGAGCCGTTGCAATATAGCCCCGAGTCCAAGATAAACAAATGGATCGGCAAAGATTGCTGACGATATGCCCTACATGTCCCCAGAAGGCTCGATCGAACATCTTCAAATCATTACTTTCCACTGCCTTAATTTCTTGGTAGGCAAAAGGATGAGCCCGTAAAGCTCCTTGACCAAAGATGATCAAAGTTCGAGTCATAATATTAGCGCCTTCCACCGTAATACCGATGGGAGTAGCCACGTAAATCTCACCAAGCAAATTTCGTTTTCCTAAAGAAATTCCAGCTCCTCCCATAATATCCATGGCATCGTTAATCACTTTGCGACCCATTTCAGTGGAGTAGTACTTTTGCATGGCTGTGATCACAGCAGGTTTAATTCCCTTATCCAAAGCACCCAAAGTATAGCGTCTCATGGCTTCCAGGGCATAAGTTGAAGCTGTAATGCGAGCCATAGGCTCTTCAATTCCTTCAAAACGCCCAATGGACATACCAAACTGTTTTCGAACAATGGCATGAGCACTACACACACGTGTCGCAAGTTTAGAACCACCAGTTGCTTGGGCAGGAAGACTAATGCCTCGTCCTGCAGCCAAACTTTCCATCAACATACCCCAGCCTTTACCACAACCAGCGACTCCACCCACAACGGCATCAACGGATATCTCGACATCCTTACCTTGTGTTGGACAGTTGTAGAAAGGAATGGTCAATGGATCATGACGTCGTCCCAAAACAACACCTGGAGTTGTCGAAGGTACAAGAGCACAGGTAATTCCTAAATCCTCACCTTGACCCAAAAGATTTTCAGGATCGCGCAAGCGGAAAGCTAAACCAATAGTTGTTGAAATGGCTGCCAAAGTAATCCAACGTTTGTTCCAATTCAGTCGGATATAGAGTTTTCCATCTGGTTTTTTAAAAAGAATACCTGTGGAAGTAATGGAGCCGGCATCGGAACCCGCTGTTGGCTCTGTTAAACCAAAGCAAGGAACTTCTTCACCTTTTGCAAGCTTCGGAAGAAGGTTTTTCTTTTGCTCATCAGTACCGTAGTGAACAATCAATTCGGCTGGCCCCAAAGAGTTAGGTACCATCACTTGAATCGTCACAGCCAACGAGCGAGATGAAAGCTTCATGATCACTTCAGAGTGCGCAAGGGCTGAAAATCCCAGTCCCCCATATTCTTTGGGAATGATCATTCCTAAGAAACGTTCTTTCTTAATATAATCCCAAATTTTCTGATCAATATCGCGAGTCTTCCAAACCTTCCAGTGATCAATCAACTTACATAGCTCTTCGACTGGACCTGCCATAAAAGCCTTTTCCTCATCTGTCAGATCAGGATAGGTTTCATTCATTAATTTATTGAAATCAGGTTTGCCCGAGAAAAGATCTTTCTCAACCCAAGTCACGCCGGCATCCAAAGCTGTTCTTTCTGTCTCTGAAATCTTAGGCAGAAATCCCAACTTCTTAAGAAGAGCCATGACCACGTTGGAAGCCGTCATGGTTCGAATGGGCTTCACAACGAAAATGAGGAAAACTGCGGCCACAATAGCCAATGCAAGTGGCGGGCACCCAAATAGATACATCGCTCCCAGGGTCACAAGAGCCCATACAATCAGAGGCATACCCCAGTATCCAATGATCAAATAAATTAAAAGTGTAAGGGGAATCCAAAGCCCCATGTTTTGCTGCCAAATTCCTGACCAGGGTCCTAGCTCCATGTTGTGCTCCTCGATGATGATTGTTTATGACAATATTAAATCGACAAAACAAAGGGGTGTCCAGAGGAAGCTCAGAAGTCTGGCAAGGCTCACAGATTTAAACAAATCGATGTTCAACAGAAAATAAAAAAGCCCTGGTTACCCAAGGCTTTTTTTAACTTTGTGTCTTTTCAACAACAAATTAGTGAGATTCGCCACCCTCAGTGTGAGAACCACCATTGTCAGCAGGAGCTGATTCTGAACCT
>DAHVKR010000044.1 GCA_027320785.1 Bdellovibrionales bacterium | reverse complement strand
ACGCTCCCTCCTTTATTCACGAAGGACACTCTCAACTGACCTACGAAAAAATCCATCGCTCCCTCGTAAAGGGAATCCAAATGGCCGAGAAAAAGTTTGGCATAGCTGTCGGCCTCATCGGTATCATTCAAAGGATTAAGCCTCTTCATGAGGCCCAGAAGGCAATGGATTTTTTAATTGACCATCAAGATGACTACATTGGTGTGGATTTAGCCGACAATGAAGAGGGTTTTGATCCAAAACCCTTTGCTCCCCTTTTTCAAAAAGCCCTCAATTCAGGTCTTCACATCACCATTCACTCTGGCGAAGTTCCTCACCCTCAAGCAGGCCAGTGGATAATGGATTCCATCGAGATGTTGGGTGCTGAACGTATCGGTCACGGTATTCAATGTATTCACCACCCCGAGGTGATAGAGTTTTTAAAAAGAAAGCAGATTCCCCTCGAAATTTGTCCTTTAAGTAACTGGCTCACTCAAGCCTTTCCTCGATTTGAAGATCACCCCTTGGCTAAGCTGTATGCACAGGGCGTTCCTCTTACACTCAACTCTGATGATCCAGGTGTTTTTAGCTCAACTCTAACGGATGATTATGATTTGGCTCAAAAATATCATGGGTTTACTCTGGAGCATTTTAAAAAAACCAATCAAACAGCCTTTGAAAAAAGTTTTATTCCGCCGTCTAAAAAGAAAGCATGGGAGAACGTATTTATATGAGAGATTTTTATCCACCCACTGAACCCTTCGAAAAAGGCTTTTTAAAAGTTTCTGAGCTTCATCAAATTTATTACGAACAGTCCGGCAATCCGGATGGGGCTCCTGTTGTCTTTCTTCATGGTGGCCCTGGTGGAGGGACTGACCCTGATCATCGTCGCTACTTTGATCCTCAACATTATCGCATTATTCTTTTCGATCAACGTGGCTGTGGGCTCTCTAAACCCAATGCTGAGCTTCGAGAAAATACAACTTGGGATCTTGTTAGCGATATCGAAAAAATCAGAGAGAAACTGCAAATTGAAAAGTGGTTAGTCTTCGGAGGAAGCTGGGGATCTACTTTAGCCCTCACTTACGCCATCACTCACCCCGCGCGAGTGAAAGGGCTCGTTCTAAGAGGTATTTTCCTGTGTCGACCTGAAGAGCTTAAATGGTTTTATCAGCAAGGTGCTTCTTGGATATTTCCCGATGTCTGGGAAAAATACTGGAACTTTATTCCCGCAGACGAATGCCAAGATATGATGAAGGCCTACTATCAAAGACTTACAAGCGATCAGACCGATGTTCGCCTGAAGGCTGCCAAAACCTGGAGCCAGTGGGAGGCTGCCACCTCTCGTCTTTATGTCGATCTACATTCAATTGAAGCTTTTGAGGAACCTGAAAAGGCTTTGGCCTTTGCGCGTATTGAGTGCCATTACTTTATGAACAATGCCTTTTTCCCATCGAACAACTATCTTCTTGAAAATGTCGGTAAGCTAAAGGGCATATCTGGCATCATTATTCAAGGTCGATACGATGTCGTCTGTCCGGCGAAAAGTGCTTGGGATCTCCATAGGTTATGGCCCGAATCGACCCTCAAAATCATTCCCGATTCAGGACACGCTGCCTCAGAACCCTCTACCCGCGCGGCTTTGCTTGATGCCACGGATCAGATGCGTACCTTGTAATCTTTACATGTAAAAGCCATAAACACTTTTTATTGGTCCCAAAAAAATGAACTGGTTGTACTTTGGAACCAGTCCATGTTTTATGTACAAAGTTTCGACAGTCTTGAAAAACTGCCAAACTCAAATAAAGCAGAACGTTAGATTAAATATAGATAGGGTTATAGGGGGATAAATGAAAAAGTTCTTAGTAGGTTCCACAATGGCACTCCTGGTAGCAGCACTCTCAGCTTGTGCTCCTTCCAACAAAGCTCAGTCCGTTTCAAACACACAAAGTCCAGCAGATGGAATAGTCGGTGGAAAAACTGTTTCCCCCGGTTCTCTTCTGTCTAAGCAAGTATTTATGCTGATTGGTGTTTCACCAGAAGGCCAATTTATTTGTACAGCAACTCTCATTTCTCCACAGCATGTCCTAACAGCTGCTCACTGTGTTGACGGCGCAACTAAGCTATACGCTGTATTCGCAGTTGATGCCCTAAGCGACCTTAAAGAACGTGGTCTGCAAAACAATCCTGATGTTGTCCCAGTTGTGGATAAGAAAATTAATCCTAAGTGGGTAGGAGCTAAAAACGGTGCGGTTAAAGGAATCGACGCTGGGGATATCGCTATCTTGAAGCTATCTAAAGCAGCACCTTCTAATATGAAAGTTACAAAGCTCTACAGCTACTCTTTGAATAAAGGACAATCTTTAGTCGCGGCAGGTTACGGAATTACTTCCGGTACAACACATGAAGGTTCAGGATTACTTCGTGAAACAAACGTTGTTGTTGAAGAGCCTCTCGTGGGCCACTCTGAGTTCTATATTGATCAAACAAATGGACACGGTCCTTGTTCTGGTGACTCTGGTGGACCTTCTTTCGTACAGAACGCTTATGGTGAGTTAACTCAAGTAGGTATCACGAGCCGTGGCGATGAGACTTGCACAAAAGGTGGAATCTACACTCTGATCCCAGCTTACTCGACTTGGATTAGCACCACAGTTCAGTCACTTTAATTTAAAATTAAATTCAAAGTTTCAACCAGGGATTTTGGTTGATCAAAGGGGACGCGATGAGCGGCCCCTTTTTCCATTCTAAGCCTTGATGTGTCTTTTAAAAAATCTCGATACACGCCAACATATTTCGCATCTTCATCTCCGAGAATAATGCTTATTTTATCTGGATATTGATTGATGATTTCTCGAAAGTCCTGCTGATAGCCCAAAGACCAATTCTCAAAACAGAGAGCTAATGATTCACGATCTTGCTCCGAGTTTTTTCGCAAAGGTGATACCTTCATTTGAAAAACAGCCTGACTGTTCCACTGCCGATCCAGTTCAGCCCAACTTAAGGTTCGAAACTTTTGAGCCCATATTTTATCAGACTTTATTCTTGCTTCTCTTTCTTCAGGGTTCTGGAAACCTGGGTGAGAAGAAATCAAAATAAGTTGTTGAAAACAACTTGGATTTTGCTGAAAGGCCTGCAAGAGAAGTCGGCCTCCTTGTGAGTAGCCTACTGCGCGTATCGGAGCCTCACCCCACTTCTGAGACTTCCATTTTAAAAAGTGAGCGCCCCAATTCATTATGTGAACAGTTGAGCTCAACTCTGGAATTTGCATATAAGGAACAGCTTGAAAATTATTTTGGAAATGATGGGCTTTTAAAAAATCCCAATCAGAGGATTGTCCCCAAAAACCATGAAAAAAAAGAACCGGCGTCTTTATTGGATCTGATCCCATTCTTCCCAAAAATCATGGGTTTGAGTTTCGCTGGGCTGAAGTTCGATAATGTGTCGGCTACCCAAGTCAAATGTAGAGGGAATTTCTTTCCATAAGGAGTAATCCCACTTCCAAAGATTAGCAAAACTTTCGAACTCAATTCCATGGCGATTCAAATAAATATCTTTTCCAAACATCTTTTTGAAAATCATGCCGCCTTTATTATTCATGATGACAATTTTCATTGAAGCCTCTGGCACTTGGCTTGCTCCCCACAGTGCATTCATATCATAGAGAGCTGTCAAGTCTCCGATAATACACCAATTATCAGACTCCGCTTTTGCCCATCCGACGAAAGTAGAAATCTGGCCATCAATACCATTCGCGCCTCGATTCGCGACAACTCTTTCAGGAGGAAATTGATAATCCGCAGCCATATCCCATTCGCGAACAGGTAGGCTATTCCCTAAAGAAACGCTCTTGCCTTTTAGATGACGGGATAGATGATACATCAACCCTGGCTCGCTACTCGGATATTTATGGAAGAGTGCAATTTTTTTCTCATTCCATTTTTGATCGAGACTCCAAAATTCTTCATCCAATTTTCTTGTATAAGGGATTTCAATTCGGCCCAAGTCCTCCAGGTCGAGATAATGCAAAAGAGGACGGCTCAACCCTGTGAAGTGATTATACCCTAAAGACAAAACAGGAAGATCTTTTCTGGAATCCTCTAAATCTCTCCAAAAGCGAACCGTTGGTACGCCCCCAATTCGAATAATTGAGTCACAGCCTCGTAAATCAAAAAGTTTGGGAAGTAGTTTCTCACCAGATTGAATTGTAAACTCCATCAGATCATCGCAGCCTCTCATGTTCGAGATCCCTTCTGCGTAAATCGGAGCCTTCAGGCGAGTCAAAAACTGTAAGACAGCAGGACGAACACGTTCAGGCAGTGTGCTTAAAATAACAAGCGGCTTGTGATTTTTAATAAACCTCTCAATTTCACCCTTCATGTCCATCGGAAATGACTCAGGAAACTTAGAGCGAGGTCCTGCCTCAGGAATTTCAATATGAGGAACCTCAGCATCAATCAAAGGTTCATTAAAACACACATTCACATGAACAGGTTTGCGCCAACTCAGACCTTTTAATGAGAGATGAGTATTTTCGCTGTCGATATCAAAACAAACTTCAATGTAGTAAGAAAACAAACCAATCTGCTCGATGGACTGAGGAGCCCCCGAACCTCGATAACGCTTGGGCCGATCCGCTGTCACCATGATCAGAGGCAAAGAAGAATAAGTTCCTTCAACAGCTGCCGGAAGCATTTCTGCAGCTGCTGTACCTGAAGTTGTAATGATCGCCACAGGCTTTCGAGTATTTCCAATACGACCTAAGGCAAAGAAGCCCGCCGATCTCTCGTCAAAAAAATGATAAGCTTTCAAGTGAGGATTTTGATCAAAAATTTGAACAAAGGGAGAGTTTCGAGCACCTGCACAGATACAAAATTCTTGTACACCTGCTGATAGTAATTCTGTGATGACTTTAGCCGCTACTGAAATATTCGTCATAAAATCCCCATGAGTTTTTTAACAGAATCCATCTTAGCTAAGATTTCTTCCCATTCCAACTCTTCTTGGCTTTCCTGGACAACGCCTCCACCTGCGCCAATCATGATCTCATTCTGATTCCACTGAATTTGTCTAAGTGCAACAAGAGCTAAGCTTTCCTCGTCACTCAGCTTAAACAAAAGAGGTGAGCCAAAAAATCCACGATCTTTTTGCTCGGGTAAACTTTCCATCTCCTTCCATCGTGTATGAGGAGAAACCCCGAGAGCTGAAGTGGGGTGAAAATACTGAAGTGATTCAATGTCGTTCCACGGAGATTCAAGTTGAACACGGAATTGAGTCAGTAAGTGATAAAGCGTTGGTAACTCTAAAACTTGAGGACCCTCCATCTGAGGCTCACCCCAGTTTTTTAACTTATTCTTCACTTCCTGAGCCACAAGGTTATGCTCTTTTAAATTCTTTGGATCTTGCAGAAGATGACACTCACCCTTTTTCTTTTCTGTTCCTGCTAGTGCCATCGAATGTAACTCAAGATCTCTTCGATAAAATAAAATCTCAGGTGTGAGTCCCATCACGCCCACTCCATCCTTCCAGTAACCGTAAGGAATCAAAGACTCATCGGCCTCTGCTAAATGATAGAGTAAGCCCCTTATTTGTTGAGGCGAAAAAGATCCAGAAGCTCTTGTAAAAGCGATGGGAACCGCCTTTTGCCAGTTTCCTTCTTGAATTTCTTTCTGAACCTTCTCAAAGGATTTTGAATAAAGTTCTCGAGATGGCCCGCTCCAAGTAAATGAACAAGAGGGGGACTCAGATTTCAAAGCCTCTTTCCAGGCCTCCGAAGACAGTATAAGTGGACTAGGGGACCGCCAGACCTGCCTTCGATGTCCATAAAAATCCTGACAAGCTATTGAAAATACTTGTCTATTCTCATTTTCGACAGCCTCAAAAGGTCCTTGGAAGACATACCAAACACCCTTCCAGCGAACAAATGCACCCTCTTTTAAAAAAATTGAGTGATTGAAGGTCCTTATGATAGTCTGCGTGTCCACTCAGTCAGCCTTTTTGGTTAAGATGAGATTTATTGAAGTAGTATGACAAGAGATTGGATGCAACTAATTCGATGCAAACAGATATGATGCAACCTGAATTTCAAACCCGCACTGTGAAGGTGGGGAATATTAATATCGGTGGACCGGAATTTACCGTCATCGCAGGCCCTTGCTCGATCGAAAGCCGTGAGCATTTTCAACAGACTTCTACAGCTGTTAAAAAGGCGGGCGCTCATTTAGTTCGCGCGGGTATATGGAAACTCCGCACTTCCGCTGAAGCCTTTCAGGGTTTGGGTTCAGATGCTTTTGATTTGATAAAAGAAGTTAAAAAAGAAACAGGTATGCCTCTTGTCAGTGAAATCACGGATCCTCGACAAATCGAAGAAGTCTATGACTTTGTTGATATGTTTCAAATCGGATCTCGCAATATGCATAACTACTCTCTCCTTAAAGAAGTGGGGAAAATCAAAAAGCCTATCTTACTCAAGAGAGGCTTTGCTGCTCTGATCGACGAATGGATAAAAGCCACTGAATACATTCGCATGGGTGGCAATGATAATATCGTTCTTTGCGAGCGTGGCATTCGAACTTTCGAAACAGCCACTCGTAACACTCTCGATCTGAATGCTGTTGTTTACGTGAAAGCACGAACTCAACTTCCCGTTATTGTGGATCCTTCTCATGCCATTGGCCTCAGGGAGTTTGTTCCACAATTAACTTATGCTTCAGCGGCCTCTGGTGCCGATGGAGTCATTGTGGAGGTTCATCCTCAGCCCGACAAAGCTATGTCAGATGGTCGTCAATCTCTCAATTTTTCTGATTTTGAAAAAATGATGCTTCAATTGGATAAAATCCTAAATGCTTTAGGAAGGCCTTTACAAAAGATATGACCTACCAAGGCCCACAACCCGACATTATCAAAAGCATGTTTAAAAAAGTAGCCCCTGCCTATGACCGTGGGAATGACATTCTTTCCATGGGAATTCACCACCAGTGGCGTAAAAAACTTGTCAACTTAGCTGAAGTTCAAACGGGTATGAGCGTATTGGATTGCGCAACGGGCACTGGTGATCTCGCTATCGAATTCAAAAAAAATGTAGGTGCAACTGGATCTGTTATCGGAACTGACTTTTGTGAGGACATGATGACCACGGCACCTCAAAAAGCCAAATCCCAAGGGCTTGAGATTCAGTATCAAACAGCTGATGTGATGAATTTGCCATTTGAAGATAGTCGCTTTGATCGAGTCAGCATTTCATTTGGAATCCGAAACGTACAAGATCCAATAAAAGCTATTCAAGAAATGGCTCGCGTCACTAAACCCGGTGGACAGATTCTCATTTTAGAATTTGGCCAAATGAAGACTCCTGTCATTAAAGATCTTTACAATTTCTATTCAGGAAAAATCCTCCCTTACTTGGGTGGATGGGTAACAGGTCAAACAGAGGCCTACAAGTATCTACAAAAATCTTCAGCACAATTTCCTTGCCGAGAAAATTTCTTGGAATGGATGGATGAAACAGGTCTGTTTACAACTACAAAGTATACACCTGTCAGTTTTGGTATCGCGTATATCTATCAAGGTTTTAAAAAGTAATTAGACTCGATCTGTCTTGAGCCACAACAAGTGATCAGCCAATACAAGGTATGCCATGCTTTCCAGCACAGGCAGGGCACGCGTTCCAATAAAAGGATCATGCCGACCTTTCTTCGCCACATCCAACAAACTTGAAGTGGGTTTAACATGAACTTTCAATAGGATAGTTTCACCCGTGGAGATTCCACCTCGGATACCCCCATAGTTAGATGATTCCGCTGACTGATGAAAGTCTGTTCCTTTTTGGAGTGTTGATTCCGTACCCGCCCCTAACTCGACGGCTGTCACAGCTCCCACGGACATTAAGGCTGCAGCCAAATCTGATTTTAATTTATGAAACACTGGTTGCCCCAATGAAGACGGCGGGTTTTGGATTTGAAGAGAGATTACACCACCATAGCTTTCGCCTTCGGCTTGAGCTTTTTTTAATATCTCTTCTGTTTGCGAAGAATAGGCGTGTTCGCCCACTTGGATAATTTCAGCCTTCACTTTCATTTCGGGTGTTTGTTGACGGCAAAGCATTTCGGCAACGGATCCAGCCAT
>DAHVKR010000043.1 GCA_027320785.1 Bdellovibrionales bacterium | reverse complement strand
GCGGAGCAGTAGGTCCAAACTTATCTCATGTAGGCAGTCAAAGAAGCTTATCATGGATTAAAACACAAATAGTAACTCCAGGAAAGCATTTTGCTTCAGGAAGCACAGTTACTATCAACGGTGAATCATACATGGCGATAATGCCTAATTATAAACGCATGCCTAAATCTCAAGTAGACACTGTTGCTAAGTATTTAGAATCATTAAAATAAGATAACTCTATTAGATGAAGTTTTTATAGTGAAGTAAGTAATATGCTCACGATAAAAACTTCATCTACTTTTGGGCTCGCACAAATGAGAGAAAAGCTTCCAAAGGATGCTTATCAAGCCCTCCTACAAACCCTTGAAAAAGGAAAAAAACTTCCTCGTGAAACAGCCGAAGCCGTTGCCAGTGCCATCAAGGAATGGGCTGTTGCTAAAAATGTGACTCATTTCTGTCACTGGTTTCAACCCATGACGGGCCTGACAGCAGAAAAGCATGATGCCTTTATATCCATTCAGCATTCCTATCACTCTGAACTTCGTGTGATCGAAAGATTCACAGGCTCACAGCTTATTCAAGGTGAACCTGATGCCTCTAGCTTTCCAAGTGGTGGCATGCGCTCGACCTTCGAAGCTCGTGGTTACACTGCCTGGGACCCCTCTTCTCCACTCTTTATTATTGAGGAAGAAAGTGGCAATACTCTTTGTATTCCTACTGTTTTCTTTGGTTACCATGGGCAAGCGCTTGATAACAAGACCCCTTTACTTCGCTCACTTGAGTCCCTCTCTCAAGAGGGTTGTGAGTTCTTAAAACTTCTAGGTGATGTGGATGTTAAAAGAATTCAAGCTACTTTAGGTGCTGAACAAGAATATTTTCTGATTGATAAAAACTTGGCAGCTCTACGCCCCGATATCATTATGACAGGACGAACTCTTCTAGGCGCTTCCTCCACTCGTGGACAGCAGTTAGAAGATCACTACTTTGGCTCTATCCCCAGTCGTGTAAAAAAATTCATGCAAGAAGTTGAGTTCGAACTTTACAAACTCGGTGTTCCAGTTAAAACACGCCATAATGAAGTGGCGCCTAGTCAATTCGAACTCGCTCCCATTTTTGAGGATGTGAACATCTCGGCTGATCACAATCTACTGACTATGGAAGTATTGAAGCGTATTGCTCTGAAGCATGGTATGGTTTGTCTTCTTCATGAAAAGCCATTCGCCGGCATCAATGGCAGTGGAAAGCACAACAATTGGAGTATTGCTAATGATAAAGGTGAGAACCTCTTAGAGCCTGGCACCACTCCTCACCAAAACTTGCGCTTCCTCGCGGTTTTAGCTGCTACATTAAAGGCTGTCTATAAACACGCAGATGTTTTAAGAGCTTCAATCGCAAGTCCTGGAAACGACCATCGCCTTGGCGCCAATGAAGCCCCTCCAGCCATTATTTCCGTCTTTTTGGGAAGTATGCTCGAACAAATCCTTAACAATATTGAAACAGGTAAAGTTAATAAGGCAACTCAACAGCAAATCATTGATCTCGGTGTAGGACAAATTCCAACGATTTCAAAGGACTACACAGATCGCAATCGAACAAGTCCCTTTGCCTTTACCGGAAATAAGTTTGAGTTCCGAGCTGTTGGTTCCAGCACCAATGTGGCCGTTCCCATGTCTATTCTCAATGCAGCTGTGGCTTCAAGTTTCAAAGAGTGTACAGCTCGCCTGCAAGAACTTCTTAAGAAAAAAGGCTCTTCACGGGATGAAGCCGTGATTGAACTTGTTCGCGAGATCTGCAAAGAAACAAAAAGCATTCGATTTGAAGGAAACGGCTACTCACAAGAGTGGCGCGATGAGGCTAAAAAACGGGGTCTTCCCATCCTCAACACGACACCAGATGCCCTGAGAGTTTTAACCAACAAAAAGGCCACTCAATTTTTAGTGGACACCAATGTTCTTTCTCCAGAAGAAATTGAGAGTCGCTACCATATCAATGTTGAGCGTTATGTGAAGACCTTGGATATCGAGTTTATGACACTGGCCGAATTGATAAAAGGCTATGTCATTCCTTCTGTCGAGAAACAATTGATTCAAAGTCATAGTGCTTATGAAGCTATAAAATCTGCAGCACTAAAAAAGTCATGGAAAGTTCGATTAGATGAGCTCGAAAAAACCTTCTCTGATATTTTAAAAAATCTCGAAGTTTTCGAAAAGCATCTCAAAAAGTCCCATGGACTTGAGATTGAGGAAGATAAAATGCAGCTTATCGTCACTCAAATAGTGGCTTCAGCTGAAAAACTTAGAAGCGTCTGCGATCATGCCGAAACGCTGGTGGCTGATGAGTTTTGGAATCTTCCGAAATATCGCGAGATGCTTTTTTCGAATACTCTCACTTCTTGATCTGCGCACCCAATCACCTATCGAGCAGAGGAAATTCTGTTCGATAGGTAGAACTTTCAAGGAACTTGGTAGGTTTCCGAATCGATATGAGACGAATACTTCACCCCCCTTTTCATGAGTTCACATTTGAAACAGCTCGTTCTTCAGGTGCGGGTGGACAATATGTGAACAAAACGGACTCAGCTGTCATTTTACGATGGACACCTTCACAAACTCAGTCTTTATCTGTGAATGATATTGAGCGACTCTTAAGAGTTCTTTCTCGAAAGCTAACTCGAGATGGTGAACTTTTGATTCGCTCCCATGAGTTTCGTTCGCAAAGGCAAAACAAAGAGGCTTGCATTCAAAAATGGATTCAAATTATCGAAAAAGCTCTGAAGCCTCAAGTTAAAAGAATTCAAACCAAACCAACTCGAGCTTCTAAAGCGAAGCGTTTGGAAAAAAAGAAACATCATTCTCAAATAAAAAAACTCAGATCTCGTGTTGAAGAGGATTAGCGTCTCGACTGCTGCTGTCGCTTCTCAAGTTCAATAACTCTTTGATTGAGTCTAAAAACCTGAGCTTGCAAGTTATAAATCTGTTCTCGCCACTCTTTCGGCATTTCAGCTGTTCTCGATTCAGATCCTAAATCTGAATCACCTCCCAGTGTAGAGGCAATCGTTCTTTCAGCTTCCGCCGCGTTGGCTCCGACAAGGTGATTGAGCGTATTTCGCTTTTGTTTTTGATAAGTATCAACAAAGTCTTCATCTCTCAAACCAGGATTACGATTCAAAAGATCATTTTTGAGGTGAATTAAACTTTGGTACTCAGCAAATGTTCTCTTCACCTTTCCAACTGTTGGAGGGAAGTCTCCCACAAAAAGAGAGAGACCGACCAAAGAAACTAAAGATGAGATAATAAGACTATTTAAAAAATTGCGAAAAAGTCCACGAAAGAGCTCCAAGAGTTATCCTCCCATGAAAGCTCTATCGGTATTCTTATTTTTATTTTTAAGGTGCTTCTAAAATTGCAGCGACGCCCATACCACCTGCCGTACAAATCGAAATCAGACCTCGACCTTTGGCATGACCTTTCAGAAGTTTAGCCAAGGTCGCAACGATTCGACCACCTGTTGCAGCAAAAGGATGCCCCATAGCGAGACTGCCACCTTTTATATTAAGGCGATCCCGTGGAATTTCGCCCATAACCTGATCTCGTCCTAAATAGTTTTTGCAGTAAGTAGGGTCCTGCCAAGCTTTAAAAGTACAAAGAACTTGCCCGGCAAAAGCTTCATGAATTTCATAAAAATCAAAATCTTGAAGTTTCATGTTGTTGCGCTCTAAAAGTCTTGAAACTGCTACTGTCGGTGCCATTAAAAGACCATCCCCTTTAACAAAATCAAGGGCCGCAGCTTCACAATCAATAAACTTAGCCAAAATTGGCAATCCTTGCTTTTGAGCTTTCTCTCGACTGGCTAACAAAACACAGCTCGCACCGTCCGTTAGAGCTGTCGAGTTCCCCGCCGTTAAAGTTCCCACTCCTGAAAAATCAAAGGCAGGTTTTAACTTCGCCAATTTTTCTAAACTTGTCTCGGCTCGAAGAATCGTATCTTTTTTAACACCTTTGAATTCAAAAATAAGATCTTCAAAAAAGTTTTCAGAGTAAGCCTTCGCTCCTTTTTGATGACTTTCATAGGCCAAGAGATCCTGATCTTCTCTTGAAATTTTCCATTCTTGAACCATTTTCTCGCAGTGCTGCCCCATAGAAAGCCCTGTTCGAGCCTCCACAACGGCTGGAAATTGAGGCTTTAAATCAGAAGGGCGAAATTTTAACAGACTGGATAATTTTTGACCTGTCGAGCGGGCCGTATTCAGAGCGACCATTTTCTCTGAAAAAGAGTGTGGATACAGAATAGGAAGATCTGTGTTTGTATCGACCCCTCCTCCTATGCCCCACTCAATTTGTCCAAGCTTAATTTTCGATGCGATTTGCCCAATAGCTTCAAGACCTGTCCCACACGCTCTTTGAACATAGTAAGCCGGTGTCCAAGGATGAAGACCACTACCCAAAACACTTTCCCGTGGCATCGCCCACTTATCAGAAGCATTAATAACTGCTCCTAATGCCACGTCTCCCAAAATTTGATTTTGTAAGTTAAATTTCTGAGTGAGTGCACTTAACGCTGCTGTCATCAACTCTTGAGTCGAAGTTTTTTGATAATATGTCATCGACTTTACAAAAGGAGTTCTCTGACCTCCACAAATTACAGCTTCTTTCATTTTCATTTCTCCTGCTTTTTTAAAAACTGACGAAGTTCTTCCATCCATGCTTCCTGCAAAAAACCATCTGACTTAACTCTTACCATAATAGCTTCAATCAGCTCATCTTTTTTATATGGATCTGTTGGAAGACTGATTATTGATGATACAATGGCTTCACCTAAGTAACAATAAATCAAGCGACTCAGATTTTGAGTTTCTTCCTTTTTAAGCATAAACTGTTTCTGGAATTGATCAAAATCATCTTTCACAGATCTTGGAAATGTCGAAGCTAAATCATATTCCGAAAGAACGTCACCCACATGAGACCACTTCTCAGCCTCTTCTTCCGAAAGTTTTATATTGGATAATTTCTTTCTGTAGAGAAGAACATCCCCCCTCATTTGACAAATCGTAATCAGCATTTTGATATCTAAAAGAGTCTCAGCCTCATCTTCTCCAAGATTACGCGAAAGAAAGCATGTCACGATAAGCTCTGCCATTGAATGGTCAAACCTTAGACAGTCCATATGACAGATCTCGAAGATGAGGCTCCAGGGATCCTCGGAAGCTGCAATATAATTTAAAAGCTCATTAAGCCAAATTGGCATATCTGGACGAGTTGTTGCGAAGCTCTCGATTTCTCTCATTTCGAAGAGGTAGGAGTAAAGTAAATCACGCCACTCTGTTAGAAGCTGATAGCATCGAGCCCTCGCTCTTTTCCTGAGGCCCACTTTAAATTGATCATAGTACTTTTCAATATACTGTACATAAGCAGAACTATCGCTTTGATGAATATAAAGCGTTTTGAGTTGCTCAATTCTTCTATGCTTGCGCTCGGAGAGTTCAAAGTTCTCATGAATAAAGGGAAGATATTTCTGATTCAAGGGTAAGTAATGATAGGCATTAAAGTAGACCATGGTATCGGGAAAAAGGTCCATGGGCGAAATCTCGTAAAAATCACACATGTTTTTTTGAAACAAGAGAAATTCAAGTGCATATGAAGCCAGCATCTCTTCGGTTATAAAATGCTGCATAAACCATTCTGTTTTTCGATTTTCTTTTTTTTTCGATCAAGCCAACAACTTGCGATTTAGGCAGTAGTTGACGAAGCCTGACTAAAAAATCCTGATCCTGAGGTCCCACTTCTCTCATATCGAGCAAAAGGGTTCGCGGACGTATAGCATCTTGATCTAAAAAAAGCTTAAGTGTTGCTTGAACATTGATTTCAAAAGATAAGAATTCAGAAGCCTGATGCAATCGAGCCAATGTTGCGGCTGATGTGGAAATAAAAACAAAGGAGTCTCTTTCTGGCTGCATCATTTACTATTTAAAGCTTGAATCAGCTTTGAATAAAACTCAAATTATTTAAGGTACATGACACAGCAAGTATTATAGGGAGTTCTATGTTTCATTCTACAGCCTTTATCCTTTCAATTTTGATCTCATTAGGGACTCTGAAAGTCCATGCTTATGAAAGAGTTGAGAGTTCTGAGAAATTCGATGGTGTTCAGCTCACACAAACTGTCACACTGGATGAGCTTGATAATATTCAGCTAAAAGCGGTTGCTCATGCACTCAGAACTAAAAAAATTGCCTTTCTTAATTTCAAGGTTTATGTGGGAGAGTTTCTCATTCCACCTGATTTAGCCTGGACCCATAAAGCTCAAGACTTTATTTCCACAAATCCCGCTGGAATTCAAATGACTCTTCTCCGAGATGTTCCCGCCAACAAAATGGTCGAGGCTTTTCGAGAAGGCACCGAAAAAAACCACATTGACCCTCACACAAAGCCTTTTCAAGATTTCCTCACGGCTGTTAAGAAGTCAGGCGATATCAAAAAGAATGAAGTCTTTATTATTGCCCGCAAAAAGGACGAGAAAACCGATCGCGTGCTTGTTCTGATCCCTGGACGCCTCAAGGAAATCATTTCAGGACCCGTTGGATGGTCCGACAACATTCTTCGCCTTTGGGTTGGTAAGCCCACCGACTCTGGCCTTGAAAACTTCCAAAAAGAAATCTTTAAATAAGGTTTCTTCAAAGACCTGTGGATCAATGATCCACAGGCATATGAGCTGAGTAGGGTTGATTCAAGGCTATGGGCTCAGCCACTGTAAAATCAATATCTAGAGCCCACTTCAAAACTTCATTCACATGTTCAGCTGTTGTCACTTCCAAATCTTGAAGCACCTCATTTGGTAGCTGTTTTAAATCCTTCTCGTTATACTTCGGAATCAAAACTTTTCGAATTCCACTTCGATGAGCGGCCATCAGTTTTTCCTTTATCCCGCCAACTGGTAGGACAGCTCCTGCCAATGTGATTTCTCCTGTCATGGCGCGATCAACCCCCATCGCTCGCCCTGTTAAAAGAGAAGCCAAAGAGGTTAAAAGAGTTACCCCAGCTGAAGGCCCATCTTTCGGTGTAGCACCCGCGGGAGCATGCACATGAAAGTCAAATTTTGAAAAATCAAAACTTGGATTAAAAAAAGCCATGCGAGACTTCAAAAGACTGAGGGCAATCGAGGCGGATTCCTTCATCACATCTCCCAATTGTCCTGTTAACGTAAGGTGTCCACGTCCTGGCATCATCGCCGACTCAATATACAACAGATCACCTCCAACTGGCGTCCAAGCAAGACCTGCAACGACTCCTGGAGCACTGTGAGCTCTCATCTTTTCAAAAGAAAATTTCTCCTGACCCAGAATTTCCTCGAGTTGATTCTCTTCGATATGAAGAGGAGTTGGCTCTCCTTTTACAATTCGACCGCTAGCCCAACGACATATTTCAGCAATTTTTCTTTGCAGCTCACGCACGCCCGCTTCGCGTGTATAACGAGATATCATAGCTTTCAAAACTTCATCATCAACTTTCAATTGTCCTTCGGCCAAGCCATGCTCGGCCATTTGCTTAGAAAGCAAATGTTGCTTCGCAATTTCAAGCTTTTCTTTTGCGGTATAGCTCCCGAGCTCGATAATTTCCATTCGATCCAATAAAGGTCCTGGAATTCCTTCAAGAGAATTGGCTGTTCCAATAAAAAGAACCTGCGATAAATCAAATGGAGCTTCTAAGTAATGATCCACAAAAGCTGTATTTTGCTCGGGATCGAGAACCTCCAACAAAGAGGCAGTCGGATCTCCCGTAAAGCCTCGAGACATTTTATCAATTTCATCTAAAATAAAGACAGGATCCTTCTCCCCGGCTTTTTTCAAAGAGGATAGAATACGTCCCGGCAAAGCTCCAATATAAGTTCGCCGATGCCCTCGGATCTCCGCTTCATCACGTACTCCACCCAGTGAGGCTCGAACATACTTTCGCCCCAAAGCTCTCGCAATACTTTGGCCTAAAGAAGTTTTACCCACACCAGGAGGGCCTACAAAGAGAAGGATAGACCCCTTCTTCCCTTCCGTAAGGCGGTAGACAGCCAGATGCTGTAGAATTCTTTTTTTAATGTTCTCAAGCCCATTGTGATCTTCATCCAGGATTTTCTGAGCCTCA
>DAHVKR010000042.1 GCA_027320785.1 Bdellovibrionales bacterium | reverse complement strand
TCAGGGACAACCACTCAATGAAAAAAAAGTTCAAGAGCTCACAACACATTCTGAACTCACTTTAATTTGCGGTCGATATGGTGGAATTGATCAACGATTTTTGAATCAATATGTTCATGAGGAAATCTCCATAGGGGATTATGTTTTGTCGGGAGGAGAGCTGGCTTCTCTTGTTTTGGTGGATGCTGTCGTTCGTAAGCTTCCAGGAGCATTGGGGCATCAAGATTCGGCTCAAAAAGATAGTTTTGCTATGGGAGGTCTGGAGTATCCTCTCTTTACGCGTCCGCAGGTGTGGAACCAAGTGGGTGTGCCGAGCGTGCTGCTTTCAGGACATCATGGAAAGATTGATCAATGGAAAACTTCTCTTTCACAGCTGATCACAATTCAAAAAAGACCTGATCTAGTCGAGAAGGGGTCTATGGATTTGAAGAAGTTGAAGTCCTTTTTTGAAAGTTTGAGTGAGGAAGATAAAAAATCCTGTGGGTTGAATTTTATGAGTTGGCAAGATTTGGAAAAGAGGTTGTTGTGAATGCCAAAAAGCCTCGGTTGGCCATAGCTCTTGTTCATTATCCCATATTAGATGGGCATGGCGATTTAGTGGCGACCAATGTGACGAATTTCGATATTCATGATATTGCGCGAGCCGCTCGTGTTTATGGAGTAGAAAAATATTACATTATTCACCCCATCCAAGAGCAGCTGATGTTTGTAGAAAGAGTCCTGGATCACTGGCGCGTGGGAACTGGGGCTAAGTATAACCCCATGCGTCGCACCGCTCTTATTAATGTTAAGACGGCTGAAAACGTAGAGAAAGCACTTGAGGACTGGGGAGCACCTGACCCTTTAACCATTGCAACCCACGCAAGGAAGGTGGAGGGAGCCCCTTTTTATACATTTTCTGAGCTCAAATCAGAGCTTTTTGAGAAGGAAAAGCCTGTTTTTCTTATGTTTGGCACAGGTTATGGGCTGACCCCGGAATTTATGAAATCTTGTGGAGGCGTTCTAGAAAGTGTGAAAGGAGCTCCTCCTGATGATTATCGACACCTTTCTGTTCGATCTGCAGTCAGTATCATTCTTGACCGTGTCATGGGTCCGTGGTAGTTATTTTCCCTTTCGTTTCGAATATTATGATTTGAAGGATGGATTTTTATGGCACAGGCAAAAACTAAGACAAAATCAGCAACTCGTTCTAAAAAAGTAAAGGCAGAGTCAGGTGTTGAAACAAACCTGGTTCGTCGGGTGACAGCGCCTGCTAAAAAAAGCATCCCTCAATTTAGTTCAGGTGACACTGTGGGTGTTTATGTGAAGGTAAAAGAAGGTGATAAAGAGCGTGTTCAGCTTTATCGTGGAATCGTGATTAAAATCCAAGGTTCTGGAGCTACTAAGTCTTTTACTGTTCGCAAAATGTCAGCAGGAGTAGGTGTTGAAAGAACTTTTCCTTTCTCGAGTCCGGCTGTAGATCGCGTTGAAGTTATTTCGATTGGTAAAGTACGACGTTCTAAACTTTACTACCTTCGTAGACTGGAAGGTAAGGCAGCTCGTATTGAATCTGAATTGGTCAGCGGTGGTTCTCAAGAAACAGCCGCAACAGAAGCTTCAGCGACTGAGTCAACTCATGCTGCTGAATAGTGACCTCAAAAGAAAAACAATTTGATAAAATAGATTGGAAGCCCTTCTTAAAAGAAGGGCTTTCTGTTATGGGCGTCGACGAGGTAGGTCGAGGATGTCTTGCGGGTCCCGTTTACGCGGGTGCAGTGATCTTGAATCATAGCCACTGGGACTCAGATCTGACAGATTCAAAAAAACTTTCCGAAAAGCAACGGCTTTATTGGGCCGAAAAAATCCAAAGTGAACATCAGGTTGGAATTGGAGTCGCAACTGTTGAGGAAATTGAAAAGCTCAACATTCTGCAGGCGACTTTTTTAGCAATGAGAAGGGCCATTCAAAAGCTCTCAGTTTCTCGTGCTTTGATTTTAGTAGATGGACGCATGACAATCCCAGGACTGCCTGAATATAAGCAAAAAGCTTTTGTGAAGGGAGATCTTCGGTTGGCCCCGATTTCGGCAGCCTCCATTGTGGCAAAGGTCGCAAGAGATCAACTTATGGTTGAGCTTTCGAAGGAGTACCCAGGTTATGGATTTGAAATCCACAAAGGTTATGCGACAGAGATCCATCGAAAAGCCATCCAAGAAAAAGGACCTCTCCTTATTCACCGAAAAACATTTGGTGGAGTTAAGGAGTACCTGGCCTCGAAAACGGAAGATATCAAACTCTGATACTCATGTGGATATCGGAAGTCTTTGTGAAAAGAAAGTTTTAGAGGATCTGCGCAATAGAGACTGCGAAATTCTGGCTCATCGACTCCGTACTTTTTATGCCGAAATCGACATTCTAATGAGAAGTCCTCGGGGACAGATTATTTTATTAGAAGTAAAATCTCTTTCGAATTTTGATTGGATTGATAGGCGACTTTCTGAAAAACAGTTGCAACGACTTAAGCGGGCTGCACAGTTCCTCTCCTCTCAATATGATGAGTCCATACAACTCTGTATAGCCTTTGTTTTTCAAAATAAAGTTATTTATCGAAATTTAGACTGTTAACTAAATTGAAAGTCGTTAAGATTTTTTATTTCGATGAGCTAACTCTTCCATTAAATCTGTTTGAAGTTCTTGGATCTCAAGTAAACGTTGCCATTGATGGGAAGCGAGTTGATCTAGTTTTGCTTTCAGATGTCGTATTTCTAACTCGGCCTTTAAATTAACTTTGTAGTCCATTTCCGAACGAAGTCGATCTTTAGATTCTTGACGGTTCTGACTCATCATAATGATAGGTGCCTGAAGAGCTGCTAAACAGGAAAGAACAAGATTGAGTAAGATATAGGGGTAGGGATCGAAAGGTTTTTGAAAAAGGCTCAGACTATTCAGGGTAATCCAAGAAACCAAGATCACTGCAAATGAAATAATAAATTTCCAGCTTCCACCAAAATAAGCAATTCTATCTGATAGCTTATCTCCGAAAGTTAACTCCTGTTCAAACTCCTGATTGAGATTGCTAGTGATAATTTCATGTTCCTTGATGCTTTGTAATACGTCAGATTCTAACTGAGTAATTTCACCCATGTCTTCTCGAATGGCTTCACGAACATAGAGAGAGCGAAATCGGTTGAGATCTTCTTTACAGATCAAACTGTCGGAGTTCCAATCTGGATTTGATTGTTGAATCAGTTTTGTTAAAAAATCACTCACAAGATCAGCGGAAATAAGTTTTGAGAGGTCGAAATCACAATGACAAATATCACATTTTTTTGTTTGTATGCTCATGCAAAAATCACTCATTCCTTAAAATGGTTACTAATTACTTCGAAACTGATCCAAAGTTGAGCGAGTCGGAGCAGGTTTCGGAGTGCCATCAAAATTAAACTCAAATCCAATATCAATACGAGAATCGCGACCGACTTGTTGTCCATGAGTGATATTCACTTGCCAGCATTCCCCAGGAGGTTTTAATTGAGCGACATAGCCCCATGATTTAATTTGGGCTTCATTGCTAGAGTTTTTCCAGTTGGCATCATAAACAACCTGTCCCACAAAATTAACGGGCCCTGATGTAAACCCTAAGCCAAAAGTTAAATCTTCAACTCGATTTGAGTAAACGACTTTTTGTCCCTGAACAATGGTGTAAGTACGATCCAAACCAATTTCAAAAAACTGTCCTTGGTCGTTAATAAGGGCTGTTCGAGTTTTGATATTTGTGACGTTTTGGTCGGGGAAGTAGTTAAAGGAGGTATCTGTTTCTATATTATCAAACTTTACAGTAAGAACTCCCGCCAAATCTGACCATCTGTTTTGGTTATTACGAGTGGCTTCACTTGTTAGATTGTAACTTTGAGTGAGTTTAAATCGAACAACCTGACGGTATTGATTCGCATCTCCGCCCCAAAATCTTTGAATCAGACGATTGGTTAGGCCAAAGGTGATCAGATTTTTATCCAAAATTCGATCGTTCTCGTCAAATTGAATGCCGAGAGGACCTGTTAAATCACCATCAGAGACAGGGGTATTGGTACCAAAAGAGGGGGTGACACTGGATTGGTCTGGAAAGAAGGAATTTTTTTGTAAATCCATCCATGGAATGTTGGCATAGGAAACCTCTGGCTCAATCACATGTTTATAGCGAGTTGATTTGGCTGAATCATCTCCATATATGTGACTGAAAGCCATTTTACTTGTCAGTTCAGTTTTGAGGTAACTTCGATTAACCTCACTATCCGGTCCAACAGGAAAAAAGTAATGGGTATCTCGATAGGTAATGCGAGGGATGAGGTCTAAAGAATCAAAAGCCCTAAAGTTTGCGCTCAAGGTTGGCTTAAAATCAATGCGCTGCCCTGTTCGGATTAAATCTCCAGCGTCGTAGTGACCATCATGAACATAATGACAGTTAGGTTGATCATCACAAGTTGGATCGTCGGGTGTATTTCCACCTTCATTTTTAGGAACTCGAATCGTTGTTGAATAGCCATCGACATTTTGTGGATCGGAGAGGTCATCGTAGCCTTGGGAGGCTCGAGCAAAATTAACATAATCTAAATCCCAGGAAAAAAGAAAAGGGGTGTTTCCAAGCTTTTGTGTGGTTTGAGAAAGGTTAATTTCAGGTAAGCGATGAACGGCATCATTGTTATTAGATAAGGGATCTGTACGAAGTAGATTGATATAATAAGAAGAATCGATCAAGAAATGAAAGTTGTCTGTATTTTTGGTGAAATTGATTCGATTTTCTAAGGCAGGATCGCTGAAGCTTCTTTCCTGAGTTTCTTTTTCAAAATCACGTAGGTATCTGAGATCCGATGAATTATGCAAAGTGATTCGTTCTATCCAGTTGTCTTCTGTTTTTAGATAGTTTTCAGTATAAAGATACCAACGATTGAAGCTGGTTTGATTGGGATGGAATTCTCGAAACGTGGACTTTTCATTATTAAAGACCCTATCTTTTATCCACTGAGTATCGAGTTCACCCTTGGAGTTTTCATCTAGAACATATTCATAGCTGGCCATTCCCATGACCCGACGTTTTTCAAAGTTTTTAAGAGTAAAGGTGAGATCTGAGCTTCTATCAATCGCCCAAAAGTAGGGCTGTGCAAACTCGAGACCCCCTTCTCGTGTTGAACCAATCGTGGGGGGGAGGAGACCTGATTGACGGTCACTTTTCAGGGGGACAACAAGATAGGGAAGCCAAAGGACAGGAATTCCTCCAATATGCATAATGGAGTTTTTGATATAAGCATAGCCTCCTAATTCAGCTCGAATTTGTTGTCCTGAGAAGCTCCAAGTCGACTCACAGTTTGTACAAGAGGTGTAGTTGGCATGAGAGATATAAAAATCGTCATCGCCAATTTTTTGAATGACGCTGCCTTCAAAGAGGACATGACCAGACTTTACATATCCATTCTTGATCAGTCCTGTTCCAGTCTCGTAATCCAAAAGAACTTCATCACCACTGATGGTGTGTTTGGAGGAAACGACGACAACTTGCCCATAAAGTTCAATTTTTTTGGATCGCAGATTAATAAGAGCTCTTTGACAGGAGATATGTTGATCTCCTCTTACGATTTGAACGTGTCCCTCCAGCTCGATGAGCTCTTTCTCATGATCTCTTACTAAACTATCAGCTTGGAGAGTCAGGCCCTGAACGCGTGCTCCGGGGGTGGAGGTGGCTGGAAATCTCAAATGAGAATCGCGAGCCGAGGCAAAAAAAGGCTGAAGAGGACCTATTAAAAATAGGACCACCCAATATTTTAAAAATGACATCAGGACTATTGTAGAAAGAGCTCTGCCCAAAAGGCAAACTGGTCTTATGTCGCCTCTGGTAATAATAAAATCCACCGAAAAGTATCTTGATGTGGCAAGGAGGCCCAAGAATGATCACTTCAATGCGCAAACAAGGCGAGTGGACTGTTGTTCAAATATCAGGACGAATCGAGTTGGAAAAAACCCATGCCTTTCGGGAGGCATGTCTCCAGTCCCTTCAAGATGAAAAAGTCATATTTTTACTAGATAGGCTTCAGTTCGTAGGCTCAACGGGGATGACAGAGTTCTTCGAATGCCTCTATGATGTCGAAAGTATGAAAGGCTGCGGAGTAAAGCTCGTAGGACTTTCTGCTGATTTTAAAAGGTTTGTAACAGTCACAAAAGCTTCCCAGTTAAAGCTGCATGAAACGCTTGAGGAGGCTTTTAGGCCAGCGTTGGATAACAGCCATGATTTTACAACTACACAAGTTGATAATCAGATTTTAACTCAGAATCTATCGAATTTATCTGAGATTGAGATTCTGAGTGAGACTCCCGGAGTTCCTCAATCTTTTGACTCAAAGAATAATTAAGTTTTTCAAGGGCCTCGAGGCTGGCTTTTTGTCTTTCAGCCTCGTCGTTTTTCTGATTCCACATGAAACGTAAGCTTTCCATTTGGCGCTTTAATTGAATCAAATCCTCTTCAAGCTTAAGAATTTGTGAATGTTGATCTTGGATGTGATTTTTTAAGTCAGCATTTTCAATTTCAAAACGAGTTCTGGTCTGCTCTAAATCCTGAGATTTTGACTGTAAACGATTTATTTCGGATTCGAGCTGAAGTTTCAAATCCTGCTTCGATCGCTCAAGCTCAATATTTTTATTTTCGAGCTCAGTCTTCTTTTCAAGAGCTTGCTGTGACTGCTGAAGTTTTGATTTAAACTCAATATAACTTCTCTCAAAATGGGCTTTATCTTCCTGAAGAGCTTTCATCTGACTTTCAAACTGCTCAATGACACCATGAGTTTGTTTTTGCATTTCATCCATTTGCGTTTTTGACTGCCTGAGGACTTCTTGCATCTGTTGACGCATTTCTTTGATTTGAGTTTCTTTTAGATGCAGCTGATTTTGTACAGTCTCAAGATTTTGCTGAGCTTGATCTCGCAAGTCTTTGAGAGATTGGATATAGGGCTTAACTTGAAATTTAATTTTATCATGGTATTTACGGAAACGATCGAGCTCTATTTGGTTCTTCTCGTATTCCTTTGCGATCTGTAGAAGTTTGTCTTTTTCAAGTTCGAGTTCGTCTACTTTATTTTTCCAAGCGGCATCCTTTTCTTTTAAAACTTGAACTTGGTCCGCATAATTAAGGATTTGGTTTTTTTGACGAAAGTTTTCATCTTGCAGCTCTTGATTCAAATCTTCGAGCGTGGCAAGTCGACGAAGCGTCACTTTTTGTCGAGACATAAGTTCTTCATTTTGAGAAATCAGATTTTCAATAGTCGCTGATTTGAGCAGATCCTTTGATACATAAGAATCTTGAGTCGTATTTTGAAATCCCGATGAAGATCTAGAAATCTCTGCTTCTTCCATTTCATAGTCGGACAAAAGTGATTGTGTAAAAGACTGTCTTAAGTGTCTATCATCCATAAGATAATTGTCTCAGAATGAAGCATCTTTTGTAAATAGAGAGGGAGAATCGGGTAGCGCGAGCTAGACTAAGGACTTGATATTTATTAAAAAGGTCTAGTTTGCATCTTGAATTCTACTTGAGCATTACCGATAAGACTTGAGTATGGCAACACCTGCATTAAAAGTCGATCAACAGCAGCTTCAAGCTGTAATCAATGTCGCTCAGGCTCAAGAGGAAGCTAAAATATTTGAGATTGGGAGTGAAGCTGTTGACTTTGGTAGAGCGGATAGTTTGAGGTACAACATTCTCATGTGGGTACTCGATGAAAAATACGATAAAGCCATTCAGGAGATGAAAAATTTCCTAGCAAAACCTTCACTATATCCAGGGTTTAAGGGAAAAGTTGAAAGATATGTTTCACATGGAGTAGATCTGATATACGCCATTAAGGCAAAGAGAAACTTTCCTGGAATAGCGAGTTTAACTAGAGCTAAACAGCATGAATTAAGAGAAAAATTTAAAGAGCACTTTAAAGAGCTGCAAATTACCATGAAGAAAATTGAGAAAATTCAAGTCGATTTACGAATCGAAGATGCTCGATCTACAATTTATGTTGTTCGTGCACTCAGTGTGGCTACTTTTTCGATTTTAGTACTGGCCTTTGCTTTAGAGGTCATTCGAGGGCTGGCCATTACAAGCCATATAGTATTGAATGATTTAGAT
>DAHVKR010000427.1 GCA_027320785.1 Bdellovibrionales bacterium | reverse complement strand
GCTCTTTTTCATATGCGGCTAATTCAGTATTTATTTTTTTAATATTTTTCATGGTGCGGCTAATTCAAAAATTTATTTTTAGAAGTTATAGGGTGGTACCTTATCTATAATTATTAAAAAGTTGATTTCAAAAATATTTTATCTCGGCATTTTTTAGAAATGAATTGAATTGAAATAAATTTTTATTTGAAATGGCTCATTGCATTCGCCGTCTTATAATATAATTATTATATTAAACCTTACCTCGGTATTTTTTGGAGGAGGGACATTTTACAATATTATTATATATATATAGTACATATAATATTATATATTTTCTCCAAAAAGTCCCTCCTTGTGTGTTTTTGTAGACATGCTACTAATTCAAAAATATTTTTAAGGAAGTTTTAAGGAAGTTATAGGGTGGTACCTTATCTTTAATTATTAAAAATTAAATTTAAAAAAAATTTAGTTCGGCATTTTTTTGAAGGAGGGAGAATTTACAATATTATTATATATAT
>DAHVKR010000426.1 GCA_027320785.1 Bdellovibrionales bacterium | reverse complement strand
GGAGAAAGTTGAGTAACCCGGTACGGTTGGCGCCCGTTATGCGCATGGAGAGGGTAAAGTAAGTACATGGGGCTGTGGCGCAGAGGGAGCGCGCTTCCTTGGCATGGAAGAGGCCGCGGGTTCGATTCCCGCCCGCTCCACCATATTTTTCATATTCATCATTTTTTTTGTTTCCCTCTTGTGGAAAAAGTATTTGGAGCCAGGAAAAAAGTTGAAAAGATTCAAGTCCACCTCCTTGACCACTCGGACACGATGCCAAGCTCTAAAGAAACACGACATCGACAGGGTTCGAACCTGTGCACCTTCCGGTAGTGGATCTCTTAGCACACAGGGGTGCAAAATGTCAGGGCGACACGATTCTGTGGCATTTTCTGTGGTTTTTAAAACTAAAACTCGCATTTGTTCAGGTGCTCATTTTTTTGGGCAACAGAAAAAAAAAAACTTCCTAAACTTCCTAAACTTCCTAAACTTCCTAAACTTCCTAAACTTCCTAAACTTCC
>DAHVKR010000425.1 GCA_027320785.1 Bdellovibrionales bacterium | reverse complement strand
TTTGATACAATCTGATTTTTTTTTTGATTTTTAATAATTCATCTTTTCTTTTATCAAGAAATGCAGATTCTTGCATAAAATCATTGAATTGTTCTTCTGTTAATTCTATATTTTGTGAAGATGTTGTTTTTTTATTCATTTTATTTCCTTGTCATAAAATTATTGTAATTTAGATTATATGGGTATTCGGATTTGAGTGTTGAAAATTAAAAAAGTCATTTTTAAAAAACAAGAATTTAAAGGCTTATTCAAATAAAAATCATTCAAAAGCCCTTAGAAACAACGCTTTTTTGATGAATACCTTTCAAAATCAATCTTTTTAAAGAGTTTTTCTTTTTTTTATACACAGCCAAATCCGAATACCCAAAATATCTAGCCAAATATATTTCCCAATATAGCTATGTGCCTGAAAAGAATATTCCTTCACTTATTGCAACTTTAGAGAAACATTATGAACAAGAAAATAGGATTTATCATAATTTGGATCATATTTTACATTGT
>DAHVKR010000424.1 GCA_027320785.1 Bdellovibrionales bacterium | reverse complement strand
AGCTATATTAGATATTACAGATGTTTTACTGCAAGTCTATAAAAAAATAGATAGCGAAAAATATCCAGAAATATTAATAAATAAATTGGTGAACTATATCTACATTGTTGGATTTGACAATAAAATTCATTTTTTAGGAAATGATGAAAAGTTATTAATTGAATTGGGAGATATATCTAAAAAGGCTGGAATTAACAGTAAATATAAAGCTAATTTTACAGATAAGTCTCAATTCTATAGTTATTCTGAAAAAGTACCTATTAGATAATCATAAATTAGCATGTATCACACAAAAACTCACTGTCAATTAGATCAGTGAGTTTTTTAGCTATTTTTTGACTACAATTATGGATTTAACAATATTTGAATAAAATAGTTAAAAATTAAGTTAAATAATACAATACCTGATAAGCATAGACTTGCATAAATGTTAGAAAAATATGCTTAGTTTAGTATTTATATATCAGTGTAAGTCTTAAAAGAGCTTACCTATAAAAATGAACGCTGTT
>DAHVKR010000423.1 GCA_027320785.1 Bdellovibrionales bacterium | reverse complement strand
TGTTCTAAAGAGCTCAAATTGTCTCGTATCCGTGTCAATTTACAGATATTAATCAATTAATTTTTTGCATTTAAAATTTTATTATATAAATAAATTGAATAAATTATTGCCAGACGAGTTGATGATTCAATTTACCAAACCAGTGAATTGGGTCAAAAAAATCTTCCCAATTAGTGAACTGTTGCGTTAAAAGAAAATCAGGGAAACCAAGTAGTGTTGTGCCGTCTCAGAGAAATCTCTTTTTTTCATTCTTTTTTCTTATTTTTCTCAAAATCTCTTTCTCTTTCTCTTGGCTCCTGAAAATATTATCAACAAAATTGACAAAAAAGTCGAAATATTCGGGAGACCGCACAACACTAGTGTGTTGATCATACTGAAATTGATTTCCCCTCTTGCTTTCTTCTATTTTTTTTATTCATTTGGGAAGTATTTTTGTTCTGAAGAGTTCAACTCGCCCCTCTTCAATGCAAATTTATAGACATATATACTATTACTTATCTATGTCAAATAGATAATTTATCA
>DAHVKR010000422.1 GCA_027320785.1 Bdellovibrionales bacterium | reverse complement strand
ACAGTAAAACACCGTCGGCCATATTCAATACACGTTCAACCTCACCACCAAAGTCGGCGTGACCAGGAGTATCTATAATATTGATCTTGATGTCTTTATAAATTACCGAAACGTTCTTGGCCAGAATGGTAATTCCCCTCTCTCGTTCCAGATCGTTGTTGTCCAGAATCAACTCTTGTTTTTTCTCGTGTTCCTTGATGGTATTACAATGGTAAATCATCTTGTCAACCAGAGTTGTCTTTCCGTGGTCAACGTGCGCAATAATGGCAATGTTTCTAATCTTCTGCATAGGTTTCAAAAATGAAGGCGCAAAGATAGCTGATTAATCCTACCGAAACGTTATTTACGTGATCTGCCAGGTTAAGTTTGTGTAAATCTTGTTCTTTTAACAATTAAGGCACATTCACAAATAAAAAAGCGGATAATCTCATGCTGAAATTCTCCGCCTTTTAGCTTCCAAGGTTATCAATCGTTACCTGGAATTAGTTTGTGAACCCGATCTGTAGATGGTCGGATTTTTTCTTATTGTGTTTATCACCCGTGT
>DAHVKR010000421.1 GCA_027320785.1 Bdellovibrionales bacterium | reverse complement strand
GTTAAAATAGTCAGCGCCATAGACAACCTCGGAAAAGGAGCTTCCCTCCAGGCAATTCAGAATATGAATCTTATGTTCGGTTTGGAGCCCGACTTCGGAATACCGCAGTATTCGCCGTATCCTTAAAAACAAAAAAGGTGTCAGATCTATTTATTCTTTTACTCCCGACTGCGTTTGCGAGAAAAAGGTGTCAGATTAATTTTTTGCAAATAATTTTTAATATTAATTGACTGTTAAACATGCAAAAAATAAAATCTGACACCTTTTACCACCTTTTCCTTAAATTCTGCTTAACCGAGCAAAAAAATGCATAAATATTTTCTATTGCATGATTAAGATTTTAATTTTACTATTTAAATTTTATTATTTAACTGATAAAATTGATTTTTTATTCTAATTTTTTTATTCTAATTTAATTTAAATTTAATTTAATTTAAATTTATTTTAAATTAAAATTATTTTAATTAATTTAAATTTATTTTAATTTAAATAACACCCAAAATAATTCAACATTTTAAATTAAAAGAATCAAGTGAATTTGGATCGCGGTAAAAACGGTTTTTAC
>DAHVKR010000420.1 GCA_027320785.1 Bdellovibrionales bacterium | reverse complement strand
ACTTCCTCAAAAATCGATCCGATGTTTCACAACAACCTATTGCGATCACTGGCTACTGCATGGGAGGACGTATGGCTCTTCAAACAGCAGCCAAATATCCAGAAGATATTTGCGCCATAGCGGGCTTTCACTCTGCGGGACTTGCAACAAATGCAGAAAACAGCCCGCATCTTCTTCTGCCTCAAGTTAAAGCCGAGATCTACTACGGGCATGCCGATCAAGAGGCATCCCTTCCACCCGAACAAATCCAAAGATTTCAACAGGCCCTACAAAAAACATCACTTCGATATGAAACAGAAATCTATACAGGCGCCCCTCATGGTTTTATGATGAGAGACTTACCCGCTTTTAATTCAAAAGCCTTTGATCGACACTGGCAAAAACTTTTGCCTCTTCTTCAAAGAACCCTACACCCGAGCGCTTAGATCTGTTTAGCAATTGCAAGGTTTGCAAAAATTGTAGTTTCCTCGAACACTCGCTCTACGGGATACACACTTGTATTCGAAACATTAAATGGATCACGAAGTCGAAGTTCAAAACAGGATATCCCAGGATTTGCATCCTCTAGCTCTT
>DAHVKR010000041.1 GCA_027320785.1 Bdellovibrionales bacterium | reverse complement strand
CTTTGCTCGTAGGAGGCTGTTGTGTTGAGGTGAAAGCGTGTCATTTCGAGAGATGTGGCAGAGGCAGCAAAAGTATATTTCTGATTGAGATAACCGAGACCTGCAGGCTGTGTGGTAATCCCTCCCAGGGCCGTTACCTGCCCCCCATCAAACTGGTATTCGATGGCATAGGATTGAAGAGAAAACAGGAAAAAAAAGAGAGAGAAAATTTTCACCTCCAGAGGCTAATCTATTTTCTCTCTCATCGTTATACCGTTTTTGTGTAGCGCGGGTCGTTATGGCTCCCGCACAACTCTTTACTCAATCTCTTTTTTAACGATGGATCCATCCACAGGATTAAAGTAAATTTCAACGTTTTGGCCATCCTTGTCAGTTCCATAAATCTCGTAACAAGTACCGGGCTGTTTGAATTTGCGAATTTTATAACCTTCCGTCTCGAGACGCTTTTTGAATTCGTCCTGATTCATCCACTTCTCTTTAGGTTGATCCGTACAGCTTTTCTTTGCATAAGCTAAACTTCCAGCCAATGCGACCACTAAAATCATGGTGATATTTCTCATTTTGATCTCCTTTTAAGTGCAACGGGTTTATTCCCGCACCTTCACAATATCGATCACTCCTCTGAAGTTGTGAATAAGGCAAATGACCTAAATGGCTGAAATAACTTGATATAAGTCATTTGCCCAATAGCCAAATAAGACTTCCTGACCGAGATTAGAAGCAGGATGAAGCACTCAAAACATCCAGAACTGGAGACAACATGAAAAAGACACTTGTATACGACCTTCCCACTCGATTTTTTCACTGGCTGTTTGCTGGACTTTTTGTCACAGCGTTCCTGATTGCCAAAACCGTGGATGATGACTCTCCTATTTATTCTTACCATATGCTGGCAGGATTTCTTTTAGGCTTTGTTGTCCTACTGCGAATCATCTGGGGATTTGTGGGCTCCAAACACGCTCGCTTCTCTTCCTTTGCCCTCCATCCTCAAGATTTAATAACTTATTTCCTTGGAGTTCTATCTGGAGATAAACGCAAGTGGGCAGGCCACAACCCCGCCTCCAGTTGGGCCTCACTTATTATGATGTGCCTTGCTCTTGGACTCGGAGTCACAGGTTATTTCATGGCCACAGGCTCAAAAGAAAGTCTTGAGGATATTCACGAAATTTTAGCCAATGCCTTTCTTGTGACGGTTCTGATGCATATCGCGGGAGTTGTTCTCCATGCGCTTCGCCATCGAGATGGTATCGCTCTCGCTATGGTCGGTGGGAAAAAGGGTGACCTTCCTTCTAATGTGGGCATTCAAAGTTCGCGCCCTATCATCGCCGTTCTCTTTTTAGGATTTGTTGCGACCTTTGCTCTTCACCTTGCTCACAATTACAACAGCACAAATCGAACTCTCAATCTGTTCGGAACAACGCTTCAGTTGGGCGAAAATGAAGACGATGAAGGCTCTGAGCGAGGAGAGATGAATAAAAACCATGACAAAGAAAACGATCAAGAAGATGATGATTAAAGTTTATGAAACAAAGTGAAAGACTTGTCATCGCAAGCGTTTTAGGACTTGTCGTTGTTTTAGTTCTAGTTGACATATTCAATGACTCCCGCGAGGGAGTCATTCTTTGGCATGTTCTCTTCGAAGGACTCATCGGCTCTGTAGCTGCTGCTGGAATTTTTTATCTAATGCGGGGAACCGTGACTCTTCGCCACCGACTTGAAAAGGAAAGAGAAGACTTCTCAAGCTTCAAAGTCGAAGCTGAGGGCTGGCGTGCTGACTCAAGAAAATACATTGAAGGTTTAGCCCGAGCCATTGATCAACAACTTTCAAAGTGGCATTTGACTACAGCCGAAAAAGAAGTGGCTTTCCTCCTTTTAAAAGGACTCAGTCTTAAAGAAATCGCTGAGGTCAGAAACACCACTGAAAAAACAACCCGAGTACAGTCCATGGCGATCTATGCAAAAGCGGGGATTTCAGGTCGATCTGAACTTTCTGCTTTTTTCCTTGAAGACCTCTTGGTTCCCTCAGAAACTTCCATTGAAAGTCCCGCTCTCAAGTGAAAACTCTTTCCTTTGAAAATCTCCAGGGTTTAAGTCAACACAAAGGCGGACTAAAATCTTCCGAAGTCATAAGCCAAAGAAATCGTTTTGGATACAATGATATTGTTGAAGTTTCTGGAAATCCTTTATGGGAGCTCTTCCTTGAAACAATTCAAGATCCTATGATCTGGTTTCTTGTTGGTATCGGTTCTCTTTTTTTCATCACAGGTCAAATAAGTGACGGGATTACTCTTTATGCGGCTGTTATCCCGCTGCTGCTGATGGATGCCTTTTTACATTGGCGCACACAAGCCTCCACAGCATCACTTAAAGGCCAACTCAGCTCTCATGTTCAAGTTCGGCGTGACTCGCAGGAAATTCAGATTAACTCACGAGAACTTGTTCCTGGAGATTTAGTTCTCATCTCGCCAGGGCTTCTCTTACCTGCAGATGGTGTATTTGAAGAAGCCTCTGATATTCAAGTGGACGAATCAGCCTTAACAGGAGAATCCTTTCCTGTTTTAAAAAAAAGACTCTATTTAAATCCCTTCACCTCATCTCGTGAACATGAGGTAACCGTTCCTTCTGAAATGATGGGTTCGGCTGGAACTCGCATTCTGACAGGTCGTGGAAGTCTTCGTGTTCTTCTAACTGGTCAACAAACAGCCTACGGTGAAATTGTTCAATCCGTGGCTCAAATGCCACACGAACGGACTCCACTACAAAAATCCATTGCCCATCTGGTTAAAGTTTTAATTTATGCAGCAGGTGTTCTTTGTTTCATCCTAGCTCTTATTCGACTGTTTCAAGGACACGGCTGGCTGGATGCCTTAATGAGTGCTGCGACTCTTGCTGTCGCAGCTATTCCCGAAGAATTTCCTGTTGTCTTCACATTTTTTTTAGGAGTTGGCATCTATCGACTGGCTAAAAAAAGAGCTCTCGTTAGACGAGCCGTCAGCGTCGAAAATATCGGCCGCGTCACTCAGATCTGCACGGATAAGACAGGCACCATCACTCTTGGACAACTTTCCCTCACTCATCTAGATCCAGCCCCGCTCTTTAATAAAGATACCTTACTTCAAACGGCTCTCATGGCCTCAAGCTCTATTCTAGATCCCTTAGATCAGGCCATCCAAGTTGAGGCTCAAAAAAATAAAATAATTGAAAGTGATCGAATTAAAACAATTCCCTTCACAGAAGATCGAAAACGGGAAACTTGTTTTGCCAACTTATCTAACGGCACTATACGCGTGTACCTAAAAGGAGCCCCTGAAACTGTTCTGGCTCTTTCAAACTTGAATCCAGAAGAAACGTCTCAGTGGAAGCTCAGAATTTCGGAGTGGGCACGAAGTGGACATAAAGTCATTGCCTGTGCACAAATAGATTTACTGGCAAACGCCTCTCTTGAAGAACCTTCAGAAGAATACCAATTTTGCGGTCTACTGGCCTTTGAAGATCCCCCACGTCCCGAAATCCGCGAGGCTATGTCCTATTGCCATCAAAATCATATCAAAGTTCTCATGATGACCGGAGACCACCCCGATACAGCGGCGGCCATTGCAAAGGACTCGGGTCTTTCACAAGAACTCCCTCGAGTTATATCCGCTGAAGATGAGCCTGAAAAATTTCAAGATTCTTACCTGAATCAAAATCCTGATTTCTTAAAAAATTTCGATGCTGTCGCTCGCTGCACACCTCTTCAAAAATTAAAGATTGTAGTCGCTCTTAAAAAATTAGGTGAGCTCGTAGCTGTAACCGGCGATGGGGTCAACGACGTGCCGGCATTGAAGTCTGCAGATATCGGAATTGCCATGGGAGAAAGAGGGACTCGTAGCGCAAAAGAGGTCTCTTCCATCATTTTAGCCGATGATAATTTTAGCACGATTGTCAACGCCATCCGAGAAGGTCGCCAGTTATTTAAAAATCTGAAGATGAGTTTTCAATATCTTCTACTCATTCATATTCCTCTTGTTTTAACAGCCTCTTTAATCCCCCTTGCTGACTACCCTCTTCTTTATCTTCCTATCCACATCGTTTGGTTAGAACTGATTATTCATCCCACGGCTCTTTTAGCTTTCCAGTCGACGGCTTCTTATGAGAAAGCCCCCGATCCTGGACAAAAATCATTTTTTTCGAAATTGGATTTTTTTAAAATTTCAATCGTAGGATTATTTACAACTCTTATTATCGGGTCTGAGTTTATCTTCGAATTACATGAAAAGACTTCTGATGTGAATAGTGCGCGAGCTAAATCCATAGCCCTTTTGACTGTTTGGAGTGCTTTCGTCACTCTCTATCTAACTCGGTTCCGATCCAAAATGGCGAACACAATGGCCCTTCTCACTCTTTTAACAAGCCTTGGACTTATTCAGTTTTCGGATCAACTTGCGTTTCTTCATCTCAGTCCACTTCATCTTCAAGATTGGATCGAGATCTATCTGGGCGCAGGTGCTTCGATTCTTATTTTACTATTGAGCAAAAAAATACCCAGCAAATAAAAAGACCCCTGCTCTGACAACAGGGGTCTTTCATCTAAACTTAATTAGTTTCCAGGATTTGGTTTGTGATCACCACCACCATTGTGGTCGCCATCATGTCCACCATGTCCATGGTGCATATCTTGACACATTTTAGCTAATTTCTTATGCATCATCATTTTTCTCATCATCATTTCACATATCAAAGCGGGATGTCTTTGCTCAGGACTCAAGATTGAGAAAAAGACTTTATTTTGAAAGTCTAATTTGTTCTTAACAAGAGCCGCTACATTTCCAGAAAGATCTGTTCCCAACTTATCAGCTTGATCCGCATTCCCTTCTGGTGCGACTAGATTTTTCATATAGTCCATGCCTGACATTTTCAAATTAGCTTGCAGTTGAACCGCAGCTCTTTGAGCATCAAACATCGCCATATGAATGGCCTGCTTCTGAGCATCTGTCAATTTAACATCCTGACAGGCCTGAGGCATTTGATGACCATTGTGATCCCATGTCTCTTGAGAAATTCCCATTTCCAAAGACATAGCATCTGTTGATAATGCCATTGTGCTGACATTATTTGCTTCTTGTAGTGTATTCTGATCTGCACTCCATCCTGTAGCGCCCATCAATACGATCGTAGACATGAGTAACATTTTTTTCATGTGGTTCCTCCTTGTATTAGTGCTTAAATCATATGCAGGGAGATTTAACTTTGTACACAAAAAAGAAATTCTGATGACTTCGACAATAAAAGCTATTGATTAGTTAACATTTAAAACAAAGTAGTCCTGTTAACCTCAAGACTTGTCTGGGAAATTCAGGAACCTCATGAAACCTAAAATCTGACACCCAGAGACAAGAGTCATTATTAAATCACTTTACGAAATCGATAAGTCGCATAAAGCATACAAACAGCTGCCAAAACTGCTAATGCGCCGACATGAATAAGGAAGAAAGTTCCCCCTCCCCCTTTTAATAAGATATTACGAAGCAAATAAATAAAATGAGAAAGTGGGTTCAACTGCGCTAAAGCTCTCATATAAAAAGGCATATTTTCGATGGGAAACATCAGGCCAGATAGGAGAATAGCTGGAAATAGAAAAAGAAAGCCTCCTAACATCGCCTGTTGTTGAGTTCGCGCAATGGTTGAAATTAATAGTCCGATGGCCACTGTCGTGAGAACAAAAAAGAAGGAGGCCACCATCAAAAGAAAAACGGAACCTCGAACGGGAAGTCCAAAAAGTAGAACCCCCACCGCTAAAATCAAAGGCACTTGAATCATTCCCAGTATGACAAAAGGAACTGTTTTACCCAGCAAAAGTTCTGACGATCGAACTGGAGAAGCAATAAGCGTTTCAAAGGTCCCCGTTTCTCTTTCACGGGCTACAGACATGCTTGTTAGAATAATTGTAACAAGACAGACCAGCATACTCATCACACCCGGCACCATATAGATGGATGTTTCGAATGTGGGATTATAAAGAGCTCTGACATCAAATTGAAGTGGTATTAAATTATTCCCCTGAGGATTTGCCGTCACTTCTTGCAATATGGCCTTCATATACATTTCAATGGCTCGTCCCCTTAAGCTATTCTTTGAATTGACAAGAAGTTGTAGAGGATCCCTTCCTCTTTCCATCTCAGCGCTTAGTTCATTCGGCGGGGCTACCAAGACAGCATCCGCTTCATTGGACTGGACCCACTCAAAGGGATCACTCCCCGTGGTTTCAGCCGGTATAAACCACTTTGAGGCCAAAGCACGCGTCATAATATCATGCATGACGATATCTGTTGGCCGATACTGTGCTGCTAAACGCACATTACGAGTCTCGTTGGAAAGAGCCAATCCAAAAATGGTGAGCTGAATAACTGGCGCCACAAAAAGAAAGATCTTCATACGAGGATCACGCAGAGTTTGCTTGATTTCTTTTTGAATAAAGCCAATCAAGGTCATCCATCTTCTGTTCATGGCTCAAGATCCCTTTTAAATTTTTTAACAGCAACTGTGATAAAGACGAGGCCGATAATAGTTAGACCTAAAAAAGAGCTCCGCATCTGCCAAAATGTTGATCCCTGAAGAAAACTATCCCGGGTGATATTCATAAACCAACGCGCAGGAAGAATCATGGTAAAACGTTGGAAAAAAGGAGGCATATTTTCAACTGGAAAAATAAATCCAGACAGTAACTGAGAAGGTAGCAGACCCGAAATCATCGCCAACTGCATGGCTAACATTTGCTTTCGAGTCAAAACTGAAATCATCAATCCTTGAGCTAAATATGTAATTAAAAATAAACTACAAGCTAATAAAAAGTCTGCATAACTTCCTACAAAGGGAACATGAAAGGCTATGCGTGCTAATATATAAACAAGACCTACCGCCCCCAAACAGAGCACTGCATAGGGAGCTAATTTTCCAATTATAATTTCTAAGGGTTTAACGGGTGTCGATAAAAGTAACTCCATGGATCCTGTTTCCCACTCACGCGCGACTGTGAGTGCTGTCAAAAGAATCGCAATCATGGTCATAATTACAACCAATAGCCCTGGCACTGTGAACCACTTTGAATTCAACTCTGGATTAAAAAGGAAACGAGTTTTCAATTGAATATTTTGAGGGATTAAATAACCCGTTAACTTTTCAAATGCACGAGGCTGAATATCTCCTAAATAAGACAAAACAGAAGAGGCCGCTTGCCCATCAGCCGCATCTACTAATACTTGAACTTGCGAACCCCCGCCTGATATCAAATCTTTTTCAAAGTCAGGAGGGATAATCACCACGACCTTACTTTCATCTGACTGCAATCGACGGTAGCCTTCTGATGGAGTCAAGATAGAGGATCCATGAAAATAATCAGAGCTCGTAAAAGTTTCCATCAATTCTCGAGAACTTTGAGTCTTATCCAAATCTAAAAAAGACGTAGAGATATCATTTAAATTAAATTCGATCGCCACACCAAATATGGTCACAACAATAAGAGGCAGTACCAACGCCATAGAAAGAGTAAATTTATCCCGTGTGATATGAGCCACTTCTTTCTTCGCTATAGCATAAGCTCTTTGCCAACGAAAAAAATTCTTCATGCTCTCTTACCTTCTACAACGCGAATAAAGACGTCTTCTAAAGAGGGTCGAATGGGATGAATGGAAAAATATTCCTGCACCTCGTTCTGCATATTTTGCCAACTTACTGGGTTTTGAATTTCCACATGGTAGCGCATACCATAGGGCTCAAAAAGCGAGAAAGTCGAACTTTTCATAAATTCACTTAGTTTTTGAGGTTCAATACTTTTCTTTAACTCGAATTCAAGCAGCCCTTGAGGAAAATATTTTTCTTTCAAATGAAGTGGGCTATCTAAAGCGACTAATTGTCCCGTTCTCATCAAAGCGATTCGCTGACATTGCTCCGCCTCGTCCATATAGTGAGTGGTCACAAAAACTGTTTTCTTTTTTTCAGCTACTCTTTTAATCAAGTCCCAAAAACGAGCCCGCGCTGCCGGTGTCACACCAGAGGTCGGCTCATCCAAAAATAATACCTCAGGGTCATGCAGCATCGAGGCAACTAAGGCCACTTGCTGTCATAACCTCCCGTCACTCCTGAATTGAAATTTATGCTCTCGGAATCATCAGCGGAT
>DAHVKR010000419.1 GCA_027320785.1 Bdellovibrionales bacterium | reverse complement strand
TTTCTAATGTCATGTAAAAAGTGTTGAGGCCAAAGAAATTGGGCTGCAAAAAAAAGGTCACAAATGGGAAGTATTTTTTTTTTAAATTGTTTTTTATCATATGGGAAGAATTTTTTGATCGAATTCATTGCATTGAATATAGAACAAAACAAAACTTTCTAAAGCTATATCTATTTCCTTGTTTTATTTAAAAATAATAAGAAAATTAACAGCAATTTGTCTTCAAATAAGTACGAAATTGGGAAAGATATAGCTCCTCAGAACAAAAATACTTCCCAAGTGATGAATTCAATCAAAAAAATCCTTCCCAGATGGTTTCCATAAAAAAAATATACCATAAAATATCTTTGATAAAAATCCAAAAGAAATTTTCTTTATCTTTTATTTTTTATTGTCTTCTGTAATCGAAAATATTTTTTTTTTTTAATTATTTATATATTTCTTTCAATTGAAATGTTTCAGATCAAGAGGGAATTCCAATTGAAGATCAAAATATAAAAAAGCCTACGTCACAAATCGAACTAGATGATAAATCTACTTTGCGTGAATTATTTATTTTTAATGATTCCACGTTAATCTTGTTCAGAAAAAATGTTGAAATAAAGACTTGGAAAGATGAAG
>DAHVKR010000418.1 GCA_027320785.1 Bdellovibrionales bacterium | reverse complement strand
GATTTATAAGAGCGTGTCTCTTTGGAATTCCTACCGCAATTGGTTTAGGTGTCGGTTATGGAATCCTTTCTCGTTTTATGCCAATCACTTTTTCGATCATTTATGTTGGGATCGGTTATGTTATTGGATATGTGATTCAGAAGTATGGTAGAGGGGTTCAGCCTAAGTTTTCTTACTTAGCGGGTGGTTTGGCTTTATTGTCCTTTATCTTATCGGATATCGTTCGATATTTCGGTTTTAATCTTGGCTATAATTTGTTATCTCAGATTATTGCGATTGTTTCTCAGGTTTATTTAGGATCTTTATATGGATTAATTAATTTAGCTTTTATAGCTTGGGGTGTTATCATGGCGTATAACACAGCGAGGATTGTATGAGACCTTCTTTTCGTAAAACGTTTGCAGAGATTAATTTAGATGCACTTGAACACAATGTGCGTACTTTATATAACTATCATAAGAAGACATTAATTGCGGTTGTGAAGGCAAATGCTTATGGTCATGGTGATATCATGGTTGTACGTCATTTAGAGACCTTAGGGACGACAATGTGTGCTGTTGCGACTTTAGATGAAGCACTTAACTTAAGATTAAATGGAATTAAGATGGATATCTTATGTATGGGATATGTTGAGGCGATGGATGTGCATCTAGCGCTTGAACATAATATTATCTTGACCTTAACTTCATTGGAATGGGTTAAGAAATTAGTGGGATATTCAGTCGAAAAATTAAGAGTTCATTTAAAGATTGATACGGGTATGAATCGTTTAGGAATCAAAGAAGTTGATCAAGTGTATAAGGCATTAGAGATAGCGGATTCACTTCAATTAGATGTTGAAGGAATCTATACACACTTCGCATCTAGTGATGATCCTACAAGTCCACAAACGGC
>DAHVKR010000417.1 GCA_027320785.1 Bdellovibrionales bacterium | reverse complement strand
TTTTTTAAAAAAATTAATGATTTTGAGTGGATACGACTTACTGCGAAGGAGGTGTATTGGTGCTGGTGCGAGCTTTTTTTGAGGGTACAATCTCAACTGTCATTTTGCTAAGTTTGATAAACACCTTTTCACGCTTCTGTAAAGGCCACCAGTCGTAAAGATACATTTGCATAGGTTTCCACATGGCAACCCATCCTGCTATCGTGAGGCTTTCGCGTAAAATACTGACCCAGACCTCAGAGGAGTCTTTATGTGTTAAGAATACATTCACAAGTAAGATACAGACCGCTAGAAAAGAAAGGCCGATAAAAAGACTTGTGCGACCTTGTTTGAAAAGGCGTCTAAGTTCTAGGTGAGTGAGGTCAGAGCGATACTTGAAGTAGTGATGAACAGCCTCTTGAACTGATTTGTCAGACTCATCGATGGGCATTTGATCTAAATGAATACGTAGGGAAACGTTTTCAGATAAAGGGTATTCTTGAGCCCAACTGACAATAAAATCTTCTGCATTTCGATCCAAATCCTTTTCGTTAAAAGGGGATGGATCCATTGAGTTAAAAAGTTGGCTGACTTCTCGGAGCTTAACTTCAATTTTATGTGTATGCGTCGCTTTTTTCATACAAGTTTAATTGTGTCACCAGAGCGTGGAATATGTATATTCTTAAATCCTTTTTCGACAATTTTCTCTTTAAGAGCATTTTGTGCTCCAATGTCACCATGAACAAGAAAGACAGATTGCAGGGAGCCCTTATCGCGGACACTTTGAAAAAACTGAATGAGGCCGTTTTGATCAGCGTGGCCTGAGAATCCATTTAGGATGTTGACCTCTGCATTTAAGGGGCGCAAAGCGCCAAATATTCTAATTTCACGTCGTTTTTCGACAATTCTTCGGCCTAAAGTGTTCTCGGCTTGATAACCAACAATGACAACTGTATTTCGGGGATCCTCTACAGTTGTGGATAAATGATGCAAAATTCTACCTCCCTCGCACATTCCACTTGCCGATATGATGATAGCGGGCTCTGTCGACATTGAGACTCTTTTGGAGTCTTCAACATCAGAAATATACTCGAGGCCGGGGAACTCAAAGGGAGAGTTCTGGCTTTGCAAAAGTTTACGCGCATCTTCATCGTAGCATTCCGGATGACGTTTAAATACGTCGGTCAGTTTAACAGTTAAAGGTGAGTCAACATAGACAGGTATGGAGGGAATAGCTTTGACTTCAAATAATCTTTTCAGTTCAAAGATAACTTCCTGTGCTCTTTCCAGGGCAAATGAGGGGATCACAATTTTTCCCTTACGGCGTACAGTTCGATTAATAACTTCTGCCAAGGCTTGTGAAGTCAGCTCGACAGGGTCATGAAGGCGATCACCATAGGTACTTTCCATAAGTAAATATTGCACCCCTTCAGGGAGTTCTGGGCTCCTAAGAATAGGTAAATGTTTTCGACCCAAGTCGCCGGTAAAGGCCATTCTTGTTTTTTGCCCCTCATCTTCGATATCTAAAATAGAAATAGCGC
>DAHVKR010000416.1 GCA_027320785.1 Bdellovibrionales bacterium | reverse complement strand
ATACTCGATTAAATGTTGGCTTGATTAAAGTACTTTGCTGATGGTATGTCCCTGGGCCGGGACAATCGTCGACAATGGGGATAATTTGCTGCTGTCTGCGTCGTTTTTTAAACCCTCTTTTTTGCTTCGATTTTACAGGAAGGACAGGGCTTACATCATCATTGATAATATTATTTTCGGGTTCATTGATATGACCTTGGGAATTATTAATGCGATTAAATTCGTCATCACTTGCTATACTGTTGGGTAAAGTTGACATGGACTGTGTATACTTCGCAGCTGACTGAGGACGACTAAATGCTTTAGAGCTTGCCAAAAACTCCATTCTAAAGCTTCAGCCCGACCCACTAAATCATGAGGAATAAACTTTCCTGTCTTCTCTGCCAAATAAAGAAGAATCGCACCTGATTCAAAAAGAGCTAAGGGCTTTCCTCCCGATGCGGGCTCGTGATCGACGATGGCTGGTATTTTATTATTCGGAGAGATCTGAAGAAAGTCTGGTTTAAACTGGTCTCCCTTCGTGATGTTCACGGGAATAATTTTATAAGGCAACTCCGCTTCCTCTAAAAACAGAGTCACTTTATGTCCATTAGGTGTGGGCCAAAAGTAGAGATCTATCATGAAAAACTCCTCTCTGATCTCAAGGATCAGTTGATTAGATATTAGTGCCCTCTTAAAACGCCACCATCCACAGCAATACTTTGTCCTGTGATATAGCTCGCGCGAGGTGAGGCCAAGAATGTAGCTAAATCAGCTAACTCTTGCGGATCTCCAAGGCGACCCGCTGGAACCATTTGCTTTACTTTTTCGTCAGAAAGTTTCAACTCTTTCAAACGATCCGTATTGGTATAACCCGGCAGAAGAAGATTTAAGGTCACACCGAAAGCCGCATATTCATTCGCAATGGATTTTGAAAGTCCCGCCAAACCGGCACGAAGGCCATTGGATGTGGTCAAGCCGGATAAAGGTTCTTTTGCTGCTAAAGATGTCACTAAAAGAATACGACCGAAGTGATTCTTTTTCATCTGAGGGAGCACAACCTGTAAGGACTCTACCACACTCATCCAAAGACTTTGATAATCTTCTAACCACTGCTGATTGGAAATTTCTAGAAAATTTCCCTTCGCAGGTCCTCCTGTATTTGTCACCAGAATATCCAAACCCTTCATCATTTCTTGAGCCTGCTGAGTCACTCGTTTCGCCTCACCAGCTTTTGAAAGATCACAGGAGATCCACTGACAATGCAAATGATCCGCTGCCTTTTTGAGTTTGTCTTCATTGCGCGCGCAAATCATCACCTGCACGCCTTCAGCTATTAAAGCTTCTGCAATAGCTCTTCCGATACCTGTTGACGCCCCCATCACCAATGCTTTTTTACCTTTTAATTGTAAATCCATCATATCCTCTATAAAAATTGTTCTTTTTTAAGTCCAAGCCACTCGAGTGCCGCTCGATGTAAAAGCCACTCACGCGTTTTTTGATCTTGAAATGTTTTTTCAATCAGCTGACCGGGTACCGCTTCAC
>DAHVKR010000415.1 GCA_027320785.1 Bdellovibrionales bacterium | reverse complement strand
AGATCGAATAAGCTGCTCAGAGTCGGGCGTATGAATAGATCGGTCTGCCAAATCTTTTCGTAAACGCTGAACAGTTTTTTCGTACTCAGAGTCTGTGTAGAGAACCTCTTGCGCAGGAATGAGGTGACACACAGAGGTTTCTTTTCCGCTTCTTTGTGTGAGGGGATCAAAAAACCGCAGAGACTCAATTTGATCACCAAAAAGCTCGATGCGGACAGGCTGTGGCGCTGAAGGAGAAAAGATATCAACAATACCACCCCGTATGGCGAACTGCCCGCAGTCTTCAACAAGCGGAGCCGCCTTGTAGCCTAAGGAGCTTAAAATTTCAGCAAAGCTAGAAGGTAAGTCATCCCCGGGCTTTAGAGTTTGCGAAAGAGAGTTGAAAACTTGAAAGGGTAAGGTTTGTTGGGTCAGCGCAGGCAAAGAGGTGATAAAAATATCACCAGCTCGTGCTCCTTGGGCCGCATGAATAAAGCCAAGGCGAGAGCCAATAACGCGGGGCTGCGAATAGAGCCCCGAATAGGGAGAGACATCAAAGCTGAGGTTAACAATACAGCGACGGCTAGGATCAAAAAACTCTATAATGTCTTTAAACTCTTGAGCTTTTTTGTCATCCGCAACAATAACCAAGTGCGGCAAGTGGTTGATTGAGCGAGAGTGGCTAGAGGCTAATAAAAACCCTAAAGGCAGGGCTGAGCTAGTGCCTGCAATTTGAATATGGGAGTGGTTGGATTCAAAAGCTCTTTCTAGGATTTCCTCAAGGCGCAGGTGTGCCGATTCGACTTGCGGAGGGGTTAGTAAAGAGGGCTGAGGGGCCTGAACAATATCACTCATAATTCTTGGAAATCATTGAAGATCCGTCTATAACTAGACAAGCAATAAATAGCAACATAAAGCCTCATCGTTGGCAATTCATCATATGTGGGAGGGCCGATTGACATCAGCAGCATCGTCAATGCCTTTAGGTGGAATAATATTTCTAGCCATTTTCATTTCCATTTTTGGAGTTGTTCTGATTTTCCTGGCGAGAGCCATTGGAGGACAAAGAAAAAACAACTCCGCAGCTAAAAGAGATGTGTATGAGTGCGGTATTCCGGGGCAAGAAAAAAAAGAATCCAAGATCTCAGTCAAATTCTATCTTACGGCCATATTATTTATTCTGTTTGATATAGAAATAATTTTTATGTACCCCTGGGCGATTTCGTTTCGCGACTTCATTGCCAGCGGCTTGGGGGGCGCCATTCTCTCTTCAATGGGAGTGTTTATCGCCATCTTTATTTATGGTCTTTGGTGGGAAGTAAAATCGCGCGCATTGGAGTGGGACTAGAAAATGGGAAAAGATTCTCTCGAAATAACAGTTAATTGTATAAAGCTCGTGCTCATTTTTTTAATGATGGTTCAGGCTGTGCCGATTCTGGTGTGGCTCGAGCGTCGTGGATCAGCCTTTATTCAAAATCGCTTTGGACCTAATCGCGTCGGACCCTTGGGGCTTATGCAGCTTTTGGCTGATGCCGTAAAGTTTTTGACTAAAGAAGATTTTGCTCCAGATAAAGCGGTAAG
>DAHVKR010000414.1 GCA_027320785.1 Bdellovibrionales bacterium | reverse complement strand
CCGCAAAGGCTCAAACTAATAAAAGCGAAACAAAGAAAAATGAGGCCGACAGCGAAGACGTGCCTCTGTAGTGGTGTTTTCGTTTTAGGCTGATGACAAAATATTTTACTTCAAGCTTACTTCTAACAATTATAGCCCTGATGGGCATTGGCCTCGTGCAGGTCTACAGCTCGAGTTATGTTTTTGCTATTGAATCCTACAATGATGGGCTCTATTTTTTTAAAAAGCAGCTCATCTTTTCAGCTGTCGCATTGATTGGAATGGTCATCATGGTGATCACTCCATTTGATAAAATCAAAAAATACAGTTGGATGAGTTGGGGTGTTGCCGTTCTTCTGGTGATTATGACTTTGATTCCTGGTGTGGGGATTAAGGTGGGAGGCGCTCACCGATGGATTCAGCTTCCATTCGGATTTCGTATCGAGCCCGCAGAAATTTTAAAATTGAGTTTTGTTTTATTACTCGCTACTTTTGTGAGCCGCTATAAGGGATTTCAAGCGAAGAGGATTGTGACTTGGTCACTTTGTGTGATGATTCCTCTCGCTATCGTTTTAAAACAACCTGATTTTGGAACCTTTGCATTAGTTGTAGCTGTTGGTTTTGGTATTCTCTTCGCTTTTGGTCTCCCTTGGTCGGCGATTTTAGCTTCTATAGCTGTAGCTGTTCCATCTTTTTATTTTATCGTGATGAGTGTGGCTTATCGACGCGAACGTGTCCTGGCATTTCTAGATCCTTGGTCTGAAGCCCACCAGAAGGGCTTTCAAGTTATTCAAAGTATGTTGAGTTTTCATGCCGGTGGACTTTGGGGAAGCGGTCTGGGGCAAGGGCAGGGTAAGCTCTTTTTCCTTCCAGAGGCTCATACCGATTTTACTCTAGCAGTTCTTGGAGAGGAAATGGGTTTTATTGGGCTCCTTGTAGTGATGAGTCTATATGGCTTTCTTGTTTTTCGTTGTTTTCAACTTTCAATGAAAACAAAAGACCCTTTCAAAAAAGCATTGGCTGTGGGCTTTGCTCTCACGTTCGGTCTGACTGTTGCAATTAATGCCGGGATGTCCATGGGTCTTTTGCCAACGAAGGGGATGGCACTTCCTTTCTTGAGCTATGGTGGTAGCTCGCTTATTGCTTCTTGTCTCATGTTTGGCTTGATGCTGAATTTAGAAAATGAAATCGCGGAGTCCTCTCGATCTCAATCTAAAATGGCCAAAATTCTTGAAAAATCATTTTCATAAGTAAAGGCCTTGGATGGAACTCAAAAAACTTGTGATTACAGGTGGCGGTACTGGTGGACATGTTTATCCCGGTTTAGCCGTTGCAAAGGCAGTTCAAAATCTCAAACAAGATGTGCAAGTTGTTTGGGTGGGATCGCCTGAAGGAATGGAAAATCAGCTTGTTCCTCGTGAAGGTTACCCCTTGGAAACGGTACAAGTGGGAAAGCTCAATATGGCAGGGGCTTCACTTAAATCTAAGATAATCACTTTATGTGGGCTGCCCGTATCATTTTTTCGATGCTATCAACTGCTTAGAGAAATAAAACCAGATTGTGTCTTAGGAGTGGGAGGCTTCGTT
>DAHVKR010000413.1 GCA_027320785.1 Bdellovibrionales bacterium | reverse complement strand
ACATTTATTAGGAGCTGCCGGTGCTCTTGAAAGTGCTTTTTGTGTACAGTCCATTGTAGATCAAACTGTGCCTCCCACTATCAATTTAGAAAAACCCAGTGCAGACTGCGACTTGGACTATGTTCCTCACGAAGCTCGTAAGGGAAACATTCAAAATGTGTTGAACAACAGTTTTGGATTTGGGGGAACTAACGGCACTTTGATTTTTTCAAAGTTTAAAGAATAGCATCCTTGATCCAATAGGGAGGATTGATGAAAAAAGAAATCCTAATCGCCTCCGACCATGCTGGTTTAGACCTGAAAAAGCAAATTCTCTCTCAGATAAAAGATCAGAACTGGAAGGATCTTGGAACCTACGATTCCTCATCCGTTGACTATCCTGACTATGCAGACCTTGTCGCTTCTCATATTGAAAGAAACCCCTTAGAAAAAGCTGTTTTAATTTGTGGTTCAGGACAAGGCATGTGTATGCGGGCCAATAAATATCCCCATGTTCGAGCCGCTCTCGTTTACAGCCCCGAAATTGCCCAGCTTTCACGTGAGCACAATGATGCGAACATTCTTTGCTTAGGTGGCCGCTTCCTCGATTTTGATCAGGCGCAAAAAATTATTAAGATCTTCTTTGAAACACCTTTTCAGGGAGGACGCCACCAGCAACGTGTAGACAAACTGCAATCTCCGTTGAAATAATAGGACCATGACATGGTCTTCTTCTCAAAATTTACAAGAAACAGATCCCGAAATTTTTAACATTATCGAACACGAGTCCCAGCGACAAAAGATGGGCCTCGAAATGATTGCCAGTGAGAACTACACTTCTCGCGCCGTTATGGAAGCTCAAGGAAGTATCCTAACCAACAAATATGCGGAAGGCTACCCCGGCAAACGGTACTACGGTGGTTGTCATAATGTTGATCAAGCAGAATCCTTAGCCATCGAGCGAGCCAAAAAACTTTTCAACTGTCAGTTTGCGAATGTTCAACCTCATAGCGGATCGCAAGCCAATATGGCTGTCTATTTAGCCAGCCTAAAAGCTGGGGACTCTATTCTAGGAATGGATCTTTCCCATGGAGGACATCTGACCCATGGTAGCCCAGTTAATTTTTCAGGAATTCTTTTTAAAGCTCATGGCTACAAGTTGGACCCTGAAACGGGCCGTCTGAACTACGATATGATTCGGAAAACAGCCCTTGAAGTAAAGCCTCAACTTTTAATCGCAGGTTATAGCGCCTATCCCCGCTTCCTCGATTTTGCACGATTCAAAGAAATTGCAGATGAAGTCGGCGCCACCTTGATGGTGGACATGGCTCACTTTGCGGGCCTTGTTGCAACCGGGGCTCATCCTTCGCCTTTTCCCTATGCTGATTATGTCACTTCCACAACTCATAAGACTTTACGAGGTCCTCGTGGTGGTTTGATTTTAACTAATAGCGAAGAGCGAGCGAAAACCATGAACTCTAAAATCTTCCCAGGCATTCAAGGTGGACCTTTAGAACATGTGATCGCAGCCAAGGCTGTTGCCTTCGGTGAGGCTTTAAAACCTGACTTTAAAACTTACATCGATCAAGT
>DAHVKR010000412.1 GCA_027320785.1 Bdellovibrionales bacterium | reverse complement strand
CCTTCTTTGAGTTTTTCTGGATAGGTGTCCTTGTTTTTCAAGATATAGTAAGCCAGTCGCTGGGCTGTTTTGGGTCCAATGCCAGGCAATTTAGACAATTCATGAACAAGCTTTTCGAGCGCTGGAATTTGCAACATATATCTTTAATTAAAACAAGCCTGGGACTCCAAGTCCACCCGTAATTTTTCCCATTTCTTCTTGTGAGATTTTTTTAGCTTTATCAACGGCATCATTAATCGCAGCCTTGATTAAATCCTGGAGCATTTCAGCGTCACCGGATTTCATAACATCTTCTTGGATTTGAATTGAAACCACAAAGTAATCACCGTTCACGACAGCCTTAACCGCTTCACCACCAGCCGTGCCTTCGTGTTCGCGCTTAGCCAGTTCTTCTTGGGCTTTTTTCATTTTCATTTGCATTTGATTGGCTTGTTTCATGAGTTGAGCCATGCCGCCACCCATTCCGCCTCCGCCTTTTCCAAACATAACGTATCTCCTTTAGAGGGGTCTCTTTCAAAGACCATCATTTTAAACTTTAACGACGATTCCTTTGCTGGGGAATCGTTTTAATTTCACCTTTAAAAACTTTTTGCGCTGCTTTCACCGAAGGGTGATTTTTTAGCTGTTCTTCCACGCTCTGCTCCTGCTGAGCCGCTTTTTTCTCGGCCATTTTATGAGCTGAAACAGCTGACTCGGCTTTGGCCGCCGTTACAACCTGAAATGTGTAGCCCTCGCCCCAGAGTTGATCGAGAAAACTTTGAATCTTTTGCCGAGACTCTGGCTCCTTCAACGTATCAGCTAAGAACATATGCTTTGAAGAAATAGAAAGCTTCAGGGTTTTACCCTCTTCAGAGACAAAAAGAAGATTTTCAATTTTTGCAGCAAAGATAGCATCTCGTGAACGAATGCTATTCACGAACTGAAGCCATTTTTCTGCTGGGCTGGAAGCCTGAATAAATCGAAGCTGCGGCTTCGGTGTTGCAGGCACATGAGATGGCGATGAAGCGTTTGCAGAAGGACTCGTCTTCTTTCCAGAGATTGTGACCTGGGGAATCTCACCGGAAAGAATTTTTTGGAGATCCACAAGGCGAGGGGCTTGCACCATCCGCAAAAGTCCCATTTCCAGAACAATTTGAGGATCTGAAGCTCGAGCCACATCACCGGCCACTTTAAAGGCCATATCAAAAAGAAACTGAAGATTGTCTTCAGTTGTATGAGATCCCATGTCTACCATGGCTTTAATCTCAGAATCGGGTCGGTCTAAAATTTCAAGCTGAGCTCCCGCCACTTTCACCAAAGTTAAAGTGCGGATGGACTCAAGGATTTCGCGAGAAAAAAGCTCTGGATAAGTTCCAGCAAAATTGAGTTTCTTCAAAATTTCAATCATGGCTGGAGTGTCCTGACTGACGAGCGCATGAAGTGTCGCGAGGAGTAAGGTACGATCTGTGAGGCCCAAAATATCAGCTACGATCTGAGCCGTCAGCTTACCATTGGCAAAACTGATGACTTGATCCAGAAGGGTTTGAGCATCTCGCATGCTACCATCGCCCTGACGAGCAACAGTCCACAGGGCCT
>DAHVKR010000411.1 GCA_027320785.1 Bdellovibrionales bacterium | reverse complement strand
AGACTCATGTTGAGTGTTCGTGGAATAGGCGTTGCAGATAGGCTTAAGGTATCAACGGAAACTTTAAGTTTGCGAAGTTTTTCTTTATGGGCGACGCCAAACTTTTGCTCTTCATCAATAATAAGTAGCCCCAGATCTTTAAACTTAATGTCTTGGCTGAGGATTCTGTGAGTGCCGATCAAAATATGAACACGACCCTCTTGAACTTCTTGAATGGTTTTTTTTGCTTCTGCGGCCGAGACAAAGCGATTCAAAACGCGGATTTCATAGGGCCAGCCACTAAATCTTTTTTTGAATGTCTCGTGATGTTGAAACGTCAGAACGGTTGTCGGCGCAAGAATGGCGACTTGTCTACCCGTGGCGACACCTAAAAAGGCTGCGCGCATAGCCACTTCGGTTTTTCCAAAACCAACATCACCGCAAACAAGTCGGTCCATGGGTTTCGTAGATTTGAAATCTTTAATCAAATCATCAATAGCTCGAAGCTGATCATCCGTTTCATTATAGGGAAAGCCCTTTTCAAATTTTAGTAGATCTCCCTCATCCCAAACCCAAGAGGACCGATGTAAGTCGATACGTTGAGCATAAAGCTTTAGAAGATCAGATGCGAGATCGCGCAAATGCTTGCGAACTTTTGATTTGGTTTTTTCCCAGCCGGGGCCGCCCAGTTTATCTAAATGAGCTGGTGCGGCTGCACCAGAATATTTCTGAAGCTGGTTAACTCGATAGACGGGCAAGTAGAGTTTGTCTTTACCTTTATATTGGACCTGAATAAACTCTGTTTCAACTCCCCCGATGTTCATGACATGGAGACCATCGTAGACACCAATGCCGTGCTTAACGTGAACAACATGATCTCCAGGCTTAAGATCACCGAAATTGAGGCGTTTCGCTTTTTTCTGAAAGTCCGTAACAGAGTCGGAGCGTTTGCTTTGTCTTTTTCCTAGAATGTCTTCTTCTTGTAAAAAAAGAATGTCTTCCTCTTGTAAGTAGAGAGACTCATCAAGCGATCGTGGAATCAAAACAATTTGTTGCTGAGCTGAATGCAGCCAGGAATTCCAAAGGTAATCACTCTCCCCGACTTCAGAAAAAGAAATGCCGGCTTTTTGCAGGCCAAATCGAACCTTTTGTAGAGAAGAGGTATTCTTATGAGTCACCCAAATGCGGGTGCCATGTTCCCGATAGGAGTCGAGGCGCTTCTTAAAAGACTCAATCCAGGGATCTGTTCCAAAGATTTCGTTTTGTGAAATTTTAACCAAGTCATAAGGAATGCGACAAGGATAAGAAGTTTTAAAAAAGGAGGCATCATCAGCGGTGCTATCAAGCGAAGAAAGGGTGAGCATTCGGCTTTCTTCTGGAAAAACAAGATCCTCAGGAGACTTGAAGAATAAACCACGTGGCGGCTTAACGGCCGCCGAGGTGGAGGCCTTCTCGTCAGATATCAGCTCTGCTAGCCACTGATCATAAGTGCGTTGTATTTCGAGGTCATCCACTCTCCAAACATGAAGAGGAGAGTTAAAATAATCCAAAGAAGAAGAAAGCTTTTCGTAAAAATAAGGAAGCAAAAACTCCTGAC
>DAHVKR010000410.1 GCA_027320785.1 Bdellovibrionales bacterium | reverse complement strand
AGCTTTAAGAAGACTTTGAGACTCGGCGAGCTCTTCTGTTTTCATTTCTCTTTGTGAAACAGCTGTGAGGGTATTGGTCACAATGCTGATAAATGGAACAAGAAAAAATACGAGCTGTAAAACAATGAGGTTGAATCGACTTTGTATTTGGATGCGAGGCCCGAAGTGATAATCCACAGATAATAGGAAGCCGTAGCAAAACAGGGGTACGATAACTGTAAAGGCGAGCAACTTCCTTTCTTTAAGATTAAAGTACACAAAAGGAAAAATAGCTCCTGTTAAAAGAGAGGCTGCAGCAAAAGACTGAGGGCCTAAGTAAAGAGCACAATAGACAACAAGAAGAGAGCCGATCAAAACTGTACTCAAGCGGGAAAGCGTTGTGCGTCCTAAGGCATTGAACCCTACAGAGCCTAGCAAAAAAGAGAAGGCAGCAGTCATCAGGCCATAAGATATATGTGATTCGTCTAGAGTGAAAAAAAAGACAGCTGCTAAAAAGAAGTCGAGAAAGAAGAAGATAAGTCCATTCAGGTTGGACTGAATAATAAAGGGTGCAATTTCGGGTTGGTTATCTTGAACACCCAGATGAATGATACGAGAAAATATGGATTGAAGCTCTTTGAATTGCACCATTCACTTTTCGGCTAAGTTTCTAAAATCCTTATTAAAGTTTTTTTATTTATAAGTCTCAGTTTGGGATCGATTTTGCAGGGGAGCGTCAATCCCATGAGAGCCGCTCTTGACGCAGACCGCACATATATTTTCATTAAATTTCTTTTGAATGAAAACAAGTCATGATCTGATTTTAGGCGTTCATTATTGAGACTTAACAAACAAAGGAGATGCCATGGACTTCAGGGCGTTTTTAATAGCTTCCCTCTTTTTCTTATCGGCGAGTTCCCAAGCCGGACTGATCCGTCTGCGAACTCAAACTTTTGATCCTACACATATGAGCTCCGAGATGGTGAGCTTGAACTCAGAAGTGACTGGGAACTCGTGGATCATTTCTTTTTCTTCCCCTATTACAGAGAAAATAAAGAAAGAAATTCGCTCTAAAGGAATTGAGATTCTTCAATTCATTCCAGATTCAGCTCTTTTAGTACGTGCTGATAAACCTGTGACGATCTCTCATCAAGAAGCATGGGTTCACTATCAACCTTCATGGAAGTGGTCACCAGAACTCGAAAGCCCTTCCATTATGAATCAAAACAGTTTCAAAGTTGTCATGCTTCGAACTTACTCAGCATCTGATGCTGAAAAGCTCAGTTTGAAGCTAGATAAAATGGATCGAGTTTTTGTTTTGAATCAAGATGGAGATTATTTTGTCTTGCGCGCCAACATGAAAGATCTTTTCCAAATTTCATCTCAGGATGAAGTCGCTTATGTAGAGAGCTTGCCCGAATTTAAAACCATGGATTTTAAAATGGGTTTCTCAACAGAGGACGCTCAGCCGACTACTGATATCACAGGCTATGAAACAGGAACCAAAGTGATGAATTTTGATAGTGCCTGGGCCGCTGGTTATAAAGGGGCTGACCAAATTGTGACTATGGCTGATACCGGTTTGGATTTAGGAGATTTAACCAATAT
>DAHVKR010000040.1 GCA_027320785.1 Bdellovibrionales bacterium | reverse complement strand
GGTTTTGTTGCGGCAGGTCCCACAAGATTTTCTGTGGAAGGAACAAGTGTTACCACATTGATTTTAAGTTTTAACTTTGCAATAGCCAAGATGGCTCCGATAACATTGGCGCCGCCACACATATCGTATTTCATTTCTTCCATGCTAGCACTTGGTTTGATACTGATGCCACCGCAATCAAAAGTCAGACCTTTGCCAACTAAAACAAGAGGCTTGCTAGAAGCTTTTCCACCTTTGTATTCCATGATGATGAAGCGAGGATCCTGTGCAGATCCATTGGACACGCCAAGAAGCCCGCCCATTTTTTCTTTTTTGATACGAGCTTTATCCCAAACAGTCACTTTAATGCCAGTACCCTTGGCTGCTGCCACGGCCTTGTTGGCCAGAATGGTGGGAGTCATTAAATTGCCTGGAGCATCTCCAAGAGATCGAGAGAAGTTAACACAAGAAGAAACAATGACACCCTCTTCGAAGGCTTGCTTAACGTTTTTATGAGAAGCATTGTGTGAACAAACTTCAACTGTAAGCTTTGGTGCGGTGGGCTTTTTAGATTTGAGCTCATCAAAGCTGTAGGCGGCAAGGTGAAGACCTTCAGCAACGGCTTTCATGTAAGAGGGAGCCTCCTTTAAAGAGTTTGTGATTCCATCAAAATGAAGAGCCGCTTCAGTTACTTTAAGTGCTTTGACGGCTTCGTATGCGCATGCAGCCGCCTGACGTACTTTTTCGTGATTAAGTTCGGCGAGGGGGCCCAGGCCAACAACGATAACATGTCGATAGCCATGATAATTTATTTCACGAAATGTGACGCTTTCAGAAAGTTTCCCTGTAATTGATTTATCCTGAAGAGAAGCGGCTAGACTTTTATTTAGGTCTTTATAGGTGATTTCAGCAGCCTTCTCCTTTTGAGATGCTGCTTTTGAAAAAACAATCAAAGTGGGACACTTAATATCTTGAACTGATTTTTTAATTAGATTTGTCACCATAGAAACCTCTTCTGTAAAGATGGATAAGTTATCAATAATACGCGGGATTTAGAATTATCACAGATCTTAGTCCAAGCAAGTGAATTTTTAAAGTCAGATAAGTCGATCTCCGATAGGTTTGCAAGAACCAACCAGGAGTTATCGTGTCAGCACTTATTCCGTACGTAATTGAACAAACATCTAAAGGCGAACGTTCTTATGACATCTATTCTCGGTTATTAAAAGACCGCATTGTGATTTTGGGGACAGCTGTAACAGACGAAGTTGCCAATGCTATTATTGCGCAGTTTCTTTTTCTTGAAAGCGATAATCCAGAGAAAGACATTCATTTCTATATTAACTCTCCAGGTGGCAGCGTTGCCGCCGGTTTGGCTATTTACGACATGATGCAGTTTGTGAAGTGTGATGTGGCTACTTTCTGCATGGGCACCGCAGCCAGTATGGGCTCTTTGCTTCTTCAGTCTGGTACACGTGGTAAAAGATATAGTATGCCGAATACACGGATTATGATTCATCAACCTCATCTCGGGGGTGGTGGAATTGGTGGTCAAGTCACGGACATTGAGATCCACGCGAAGGAACTTGTTAAAACAAAAGAAAAGCTCGTGAAAATTTATGAAAAACATACGGGACTTGGCTATGACTTGCTCTATAGTAAGATGGAGCGAGATTATTTCATGAGCGCGGAAGAGGGTAAGTCTCTGGGGCTTTTGGACCATATTGTTGAATCTAGAAAAGTGACTGATAAATAATTGAAACTCAGGAAGTAGAAGGAAAATAGATGAGCACTTTAAACAGCAATCTTCGTTGTAGTTTTTGCGGAAAAAGTCAAAAAGAAGTTAAGAAGTTGATCGCGGGACCCGGAGTATACATTTGTGATGAATGTATAGATCTTTGCACGGATATCATTGTAGAAGAAAAGGAAAAAGAAACCGCTTCAAAGGGAACCTTAAAAGTTCCTCGACCTGCAGAGATTAAGGCTCATCTTGATGAATATGTGATTGGGCAAACAGAGGCAAAAAAAGCTCTTTCAGTGGCCGTTCATAATCATTACAAAAGAGTAAATGCATCGACTGGAAGCAAAAAGGGCCAGGATGTTGAGTTACAGAAATCAAACATTCTTTTGATTGGCCCAACGGGATCGGGAAAAACATTGTTGGCACAAACAATTGCCAAAATTCTCAATGTGCCCTTTGCGATGGCAGACGCTACGACTTTGACTGAGGCTGGTTATGTGGGTGAGGATGTGGAAAACGTTGTGCTCAACCTTCTGCAAGCCGCTGATTGGGATATAGAAAAAGCTCAAAAAGGTGTTATCTACGTTGACGAGATTGATAAAATTTCTCGCAAGTCTGAAAACCCGTCCATCACTCGTGATGTTAGTGGCGAGGGCGTTCAGCAGGCTCTGCTTAAAATTTTAGAAGGAACTGTTGCGAACCTTCCTCCTAAAGGTGGGCGTAAACATCCTCAGCAAGAGTTTATCCAAGTAGATACAAGCAATATCCTGTTTATTGTGGGTGGAGCTTTTGTGGGCCTTGATAAACAAATTGAAGGACGAACTTTAAATAAATCTTTGGGAATTGGCGCGGATATCAAAACGAGCAAAGAAAAATTGGTGGGTCCAGAGAGCAATCTTCTCAGAAAAGTTGAGCCAGATGATCTTGTGAAGTTTGGTTTGATCCCTGAGTTTATTGGTCGTCTACCGACAATTGCTGTTTTAGATCCTCTTGATGAGGCCGCTTTAATCGACATTCTTATTCGACCTAAAAATGCGATCACGAAGCAGTATCAAAAACTGTTTAGTTATGAAGGTGTTGACTTGAAGTTTACAGACAAGGCGCTGAAAGCCATTGCTGAAACAGCTATTCGCCGCAAAACGGGTGCTCGAGGTCTAAGAGGTGTTATTGAGACATCTATGCTCGATATCATGTTTGATATTCCATCACGCACAAATGTGAAGGAAGTCGTTATTGACGAAAATGTGATTCTGCAAAAAGGCGAGCCTGTTCTGGTTTACAAAGCCGAATCCGAGACAAACTCAGGTCGCCAACCAGGTGATCCAGCCGAAAGTGCATAAGGGTTCGATAAATAATTTTTAATGTATCAAATCGAGAAAAGATAGACCAAAATACTCCAGTAGATCTATACTGGAGTTTATATGGTACGTTCGCAGGATGGAGCGGAAAACGCTTCAACAAAAAAATCAGAGAAAATCCATTATATTTTGCTTGTTGATGATGATGCAGGCGTTCGTGATATCACCGAGAGTCGTCTTAGTATGATGGGCTTTCGTGTAATAACCGCTGTCAATGGTATGCATGCTATGCAGAGGCTGAAAGGGGCTACAGATCCGATCAGCTTAATTATCACAGATCTACATATGCCAGGTCAGGATGGTCTCGACTTAATTTCGAATGTCAAGATGAGCCCTGACTTTAAACATATTCCTGTGATCACTCTCACGGGAAACCTAGACATAAACGTCCTGAAGTCTGCCAAATTAAAAGGCGCTGAAGAGGTTCTTGTTAAGCCGGTGTCATTTAATGCTCTATTGGAGCGGATTCACCTTCATATATAAAGGTTAATAAATAATTCTTATAGTCATTTTATGTCAGCTGTTTGGGGTCCAGTTTAAATTGGTACTTTTTTCTTTCCACAGGGCCTGTACTCACATCATAATAAAAGTAAGCAGGTTGGCTTGCATTTAATGAAGGCCGACCCATAATCCACTGAGGGAGGCTTCATGAGTGAAAACAAAGGACAACAGTTACCTTTACTGCCGCTAAGGGATTTGATTATTTTCCCCCATATGATGATGCCATTATTTGTAGGGCGGGAAAAATCAATTAACGCACTCGAAGAGGCCATGAGCAAGCAAACGGATATTGTTTTGGCAGCTCAGAAAGATGCGAAAACCAACAACCCTGAACCAAAAGATATTTATACGGTGGGTACGATTGGAACCATCATTCAGCTTCTTCGCCTACCTGACGGAACAGTCAAGGTTCTAGTAGAGGGTAAAAGAAGAGCTCGAATTAAGAGTTTTACAAGCAATGACTCCTTTTTCTCTGTTCAAGTTGAAGAGATCCCCGAGGATATTGAAAATGCTGTTGAAGCACAGGCCCTGATTCGCTCCGTAAAAAACACATTTGAAACCTATGTTAAACTCAACAAGCGAATTCCGCCCGAAATTCTCATGAGAGTTTCTTCTATTGATAGCACGGGAGAGCTTGCGGACATTATCGTAGCTCAATTGAATTTAAAGCTTGAGGAGAAGCAAAAAGTCCTCGAGATATTAGATCCTGTTAAACGTCTTGAGCATTTGCTGAACACCATGACGGGTGAGATTGAAATTCTTGAAGTTGAGAAGAAAATCCGAACACGCGTTAAGAAACAAATGGAGCGCTCTCAGAAGGAATACTATCTGAACGAGCAAATGCAGGCCATTCAGAAAGAACTTGGAGAGAAAGACGATTATCAGGCTGAGTTACAAGATCTTGAAAACAAAGCTAAGCAGAAAAAGCTGACAAAAGAAGCCTATGACAAGGTGATGAAAGAGATCAAAAAGCTAAAAATGATGTCGCCGATGTCAGCGGAAGCAACAGTTGTTCGAAATTATATCGATTGGGTTTTAGCACTTCCTTGGCAGGATTACTCTGAAGAAAGCCACGATATCAAGCGGGCTCAAAAAATCCTGGATGATGATCACTGGGGATTAGAAAAAGTGAAGGAAAGAATTCTCGAGTACTTAGCTGTTTTGAAAATCTCAAACACCGTGAAGGGACCGATTCTTTGTTTAGTAGGCCCCCCAGGAGTGGGTAAAACATCTTTAGCGCGATCAATCGCGACATCTCTGAATCGTCAGTTTGCCCGAATTTCATTGGGTGGGGTTCGAGATGAAGCTGAGATTCGCGGGCATCGAAAAACCTACGTAGGTGCTATGCCAGGTAAAATTCTGCAAGCTCTTCGTAAAGTCGATAAGGGAAACCCCGTTGTTCTTTTGGATGAAATTGACAAGATGGCCAATGACTTCCGTGGGGATCCTTCGGCGGCAATGTTAGAGGTTTTAGATCCGGAGCAAAATCATAACTTCCAAGATCACTACTTAGAGTTAGATTATGATTTGTCGAAGGTGATGTTTGTCGCGACAGCGAACTCTCTTCATACAGTTCCAAGGCCTCTTTTAGATCGTATGGAAATCATTTCTCTTGAGGGCTATATCGAGCAGGAGAAGTTCCATATAGCGAAAAACTATCTGGTACCTAAGCAGATCGAAAATCATGGCTTGGTTGACTATAAAGTTAGTATTCCAGATGCAACGATTCGTTACATTATCCGCTTCTATACAAAAGAGGCGGGTGTGCGAAATCTGGAAAGACAGATTGCCAATGTATGCCGAAAAATGGCGAAAGAAATCGTCATGGAAGAGGCTGTAGCCGAGATGAAGGGTAAAAAAGCGAAGAAAAAAGATGTGGCCAAAGCTCATGTTGTAACGCCTAAAAAGCTGGTTGAGCTCTTAGGACCTGAAAAATACAAATTTGGAAAAATTGAAGAGAAAAATGAGATCGGGCTTACGAATGGAATGGCTTGGACAGAAGTGGGAGGAGATCTTCTTGCTGTTGAGGCCAGCGTTGTTCCAGGAAAAGGCAAATTTACAGTGACGGGTCAGTTGGGCGATGTGATGAAAGAGTCTTGTACAGCAGCTCTTTCTTATGTCAGATCTCGTGGACCACTTTTTGGTTTGGATAAAGAGTATTTTGCGAACATTGATATTCATATCCATTTACCAGAGGGGGCGGTTCCTAAAGATGGCCCTTCTGCGGGTATTGCTCTGACGACCTCGATTGTTTCAGCCATTACAAAGATACCTGTGAAGCGCACAGTGGCTATGACTGGAGAGATTTCTCTTCGAGGCCGCGTGATGGCAATCGGTGGGCTCAAAGAGAAAATTCTAGCAGCTCATCGGGGTGGAATTAAGACTATCATTTGTCCGAAGGAGAATGATAAGGACTTAAGAGATATCCCAAAAGAAGTGATGAAGGAGCTTAAGGTGATTTTGGTTGATCATGTTGATCAGGTGTTGATTAATGCTTTAGACATTAAATCGCCAAAAGAACTGTTTAAAAACACGAAAGCACGTGAAGCTGGCATTATGGCGAAATACAGTGGTCAGGTCACGCACACGGCCACTCACTAAGCGGCACTGAGTGAAATGCGCTTAAATGAAAAATACGCGGAAATGGGGGCTCTGGATCATACCAGGGTCCTTATTTTTGCCTAAAAAATAATCATATCGAGTGCTCAGCAAAGTCATCACCGTAACATATTGTCTTAAACAACTATTTCCCATTGACCCTCAAAACAGATTCTGACATTTTGGTGCCCTTCTTGACAGTACATGAAATGAAAGGGCCACAATCCCATGACACCTAACACCCTCTTAGAATTAGGGCGACTCTATTGCGACAGAGGAGATCTGAAGCAGGCCGAACCTAAGTTAGTTGAGGCTTCAAACCTGTTTTTTACAGCGCGCGATTTTGAGAACTATTTGGAAGCGCAAAACCTTCTTCTTCGTATTTATGCTGAACGCGAGCAATTTGACAAAATTCAGGATGCCAAAGAAAAACTGCAAGATCTTGTATTAAAAGAGGGCTTCGAACTCTCAGCTAAAACTTTTTATACATTAGGGCTTGCGGCTCATTATCGAAATCAAGCTGAGTTAGCTTTGGACTACGGACAAAAATCTCTCTCTTTAGCTCTGCAAAAAGATGATAAAAAAGATATTTGCTATGCTATTTTTCTGATCGCAAATACATATACTCTTGAGCCACTAAGTCGCATGCAAGATGCCCTTAAGGAAATCTATAATCTTCAAGTTTTTTTCCAGGTTCTAGATCTTCCCGATTTAAAAGCGGCAACGTACATGTTGAATGCTCGAATTCTTTGCATTCTTAAAAAATATGATGAAGCGATCGATGTGGCTTGGAAAGCTTATGACTTATTGAAGGTAACGAAAAATACTTCAACATCTTTAAGTCTGCTCGGATTATTAGGCTGGATTTACTCTGAAGCGGGCGATAAAGAAATGGCGCGTTTTTACATCAGCTTATTGAATCGAAGCCTTGATCCGCAAAACTTTACACGTACAGCGAGAATGGCAAAGAGTTTAGCTGAAAAAATTGGAGCTGAATCTCAGACTCAGTTTGATCTTATTTTTGATGAGGCTCAAAATGCTGTGATTGAAAAGAAACTGGGCAAGGTTGATTTCAAGAATCAATTTATATTACTCGATTTGCTCAAGCTTTTTGTTCAGAATCCTGGTTCTGTTTTTTCTAAGGAATACCTAGTGGAAAATGTCTGGAGACAGCCTTATGATCCAGCTATTCACGATAATAAAATCTATGTGACGATTAAGAGACTTCGAAAGATGATTGAGCCAGATTACGAGAAACCAAAGTACATTTTTCGAGCTAAAAATGGTTATTTTATGAATAAATCAGCCAGAGTCTTAATGGAGCAATAAGGGGGGACCATGTGGACTAAGTCTGTTATATCTATATTGATTTCGATGGGGACGGTTTTTCCAGCTTTTGCTGCAAATAGGCCCCAAAATGATAACTGGGTGCCTTTCCCATGGGCTAAAGAGTTGCCATTCTCATGGTCTGCGGCTCAGGGTGTTTGGACCATTGGATCTGGCCCAGATTCAGTCACAAGCTACTTCTACATTCGCGTGACCCAAGATAAAAACGATAAGTCACTACGCTTTTTAGCCATTACCGAGAAGGACGCCACCACTTGCGATATTATCGCCACAGGCTATGGTGTCGAAGAAACGGGCAAGAAAACGACTGAGTCGATTTCTGGAAGCACAAGAATTGTAGCTCAGATGACCTACATTAATTCTAGCAAGTCTCGCTATCAGATGATGCTTCGTTTTTATAACCCACGGGAATTGCCCGAGAATCAATACATGCAGCCTGTTAAAGGCAAAGTGATGGTTTTGACGATTAGTCCTGTGAATTCTAATAAAAAATACAATTACCCGATGACCAAGGTTTCAGATCGAACTGAGTATCCTTGCAATCCTACAAAATAATTGTTGCCAAGAAGGGGCCGGCGTTTTAAAAAGTCGGCTCCGTTTGAAAAGCTGGGGTGATCAAGCTCTGGCGCTCGAATAGGGAGTTAGCTCAGTTGGTAGAGCGCCACCCTTACAAGGTGGATGTCGCAGGTTCGAATCCTGTACTCCCTACCAATAACGATTCGGTCCATTCCGATCACATAGGTAACAGATTATTCCGAAGACATGGGTAACACTTTTGAGCCGAACGGGTTAATACCT
>DAHVKR010000409.1 GCA_027320785.1 Bdellovibrionales bacterium | reverse complement strand
AGCGGGAATTCTTTTTGGTCTTGTCGCACAAGTCTTTGTTCATGCAACTCATGCAGTAGAAAAGTGGCAGTCGAAATGGGTGTCCTTTGCTCCTCTTCGCCCTTTTTGGGGAGGCATCTTTCTTATCATTTTATTTTATATCGAAGGAAGTTATCGCTACGTGGGTTTAGGTCTTCCCTATATTCAGCAGGCCTTGGTGCAAATGGACTCTTTTAGAGATCCAGCCTTGAAGACTTTTTTTACGGCGATTACCTTAGGGTCAGGATTTAAGGGCGGAGAATTTATTCCATTGGTTTATATTGGAACCACATTGGGGAGTGCATTAGGTCTTATTTTTCCTATTTCCTATCAACTTTTAGCGGGAGTCGGTTTCGCCGCTCTTTTTGGTGCGGCTTCGAATACACCGATTGCGTGTTCGCTCATGGCTATTGAAATTTTTGGCCCTCGAATCGCTCCTTATGCGTTTCTCGCTTGTTTTGTGGGTTATTATTTTTCAGGTCGACAAACCATATATAGATCTCAAAAATTTAATGGAAGTAAACGCGAAAGAACCTTGGCGTTACTCAGTTTATTAGGTGAGCTTCCCAAAAGATTTGTTTCTGTCGGGTCACATAGGAGTGGTAAAAAATGAGCTTACGAAAATGGCTTGAACAAGGGCCATTTACTCTCTCTTTGACGTCTGGATTTTTTGGGTTCTACGCCCATGTGGGTTTCGTTAAGGCTTTAGAGGAAGAGGGCTTCGTGGCTCATCAGTATCGAGGCTGTAGTGCTGGAGCTATCGTAAGCTCTTTATTGGCATCAGGCGAGTCCATTGAAGACCTTGAAAGGCTTTTGGCACAATTTCGAAGAGAAGACTTTTGGGACCCGCAATTGGGTATGGGTTTTTTAAAGGGCAATAAATTTCATCAAATATTGCAGGCTCATCTGAAAAGTCACTTTGAGCATCTAGAAAAACCACTTGTTTTATCTGCATTTGATATCAAGTCATTTAAAACAACAGTGTTTAACTCAGGCTCTCTATCCGATGCTGTTTGGGCTTCCTGTGCGATTCCTCTTATGTTCCACCCAGTCAAAACCCGTGGAAGATCATATTGGGATGGAGGAGTATTTGATCCCTTGGCTGTCCATGGAGTTGAGCCTGAGTCGAGAGTTCTCATTCATGATATCACCGAAAAAAGTATTATCGGCCTCCCGGTCAAAACAAAGCATCTGAAAAATGCCCAAATTGTCAGACTCAAACAGCTTCCTCGAAGTGGACCCCATAAGATGCATAAGGGGACTGAAATTATTGAGCAAGCTTATCAACAGACACGAGGACTTCTATTTAAAAAGTAGATAATCTAGAATGTCACTCTGTCGAATTATCAGACAGTACCCTGTAATTAAAACAAAATAAGCCTATTTGAGCCTGGAATAGAAATGGCATTCTCTTCAAGAGTTGAAGGGAAGTGCTATGCAGAAAAATGGAAATGCTCAATATCGGATATCTTATTATATAGTCGCTGCTATGCTCATTTTTTCTCCTGCCCTTTATGCAGGGGGGAATGTTTGCTCAAGTCTATTAAAGGGGACTCTATCACGAACTTCGGATCAGGAGTCTCAATTTGAGT
>DAHVKR010000408.1 GCA_027320785.1 Bdellovibrionales bacterium | reverse complement strand
GTTCGTTAATTCTATGAGGGCTTTGGATCTACGAGCTCAGTTCCTTTATCTGTGACCTTCACGATGCGCTTCTTATACAGACTCCCCAGAGCTATTTTAAATTTCTTACGACTGACTCCGAAATAGTCATAAATGACTTCAGCTGGAGATTTATCATTTACAGGGATAAAGCCTTTATGTTCTTGAAGAACTTCCAAGATACGTGCCCCTAATTCTTGAGCTCCAAAGTTACCAAAAGGCTGAAGGAGTAAATCAATGGCGCCATCCTCGCGCACTTTTTTAATATAACCAGGAAGTTCTTGTCCGGGTTCAAGGACCTCGAAGATTTCATTATGATAAAGAAGCCCCTCATCGGTGCCATTGATTTTGGCCACAAAACCAAGATCTGTTTCGCGCAAAATCACTAAATCTACTTTTTGACCTGGTTCGTAGGGTGTCGACATAAGAAGTTTATAACATAATAATTCAAGGTAAGGCTATAGAAGTTTAGGGGAGGGGCTTCGGTGGACAGAAGGAGGCTCTTGAAGTAGATTGGCAGATTCAGGAGGCCTTTATGAAAAAAAATCTTAAGTATAAGCTTTTTGGAATTCCGAACTGCAACACTGTCAAAAAAGTTCGCGATTACCTGGAAGAAAACAAGGTCTCTTACGACTTTATTGATTTTAAAAAGCAAGCTCCCACGGAATCGGATATTAAACGCTGGAAGTCCTTTATGAAAACATGGCCAGTTAACACGAAAGGTCCTACTTATCGAAAAATTCGTGAAAAGTTCGAGGCGGCGAGCGATTCTCAGAAAATGAAAATCCTGGTTGAAAATAGCTCTGCTATTAAGCGTCCTATTCTCGAGCAAGAGGGTACTGTACAAGCCGTGGGGTATGATACGGAATATTATAGCTAGTCAGGGCTAAACAAATCGATCTCTTTTAGATACCTGAGTTTTTTAAAATTTGACAGGCTTGAAGATCAGGCTAATGATGGTGTTAGAAACATGGATGGAGGACGTCATGAAGAAAATTATTTTCGCTTCAATGCTAACGGCTCTTTTCTCGTTACCAGTTATAGCAGAGCAAAAATGTCCTGATATCAGTGGGAAGTATTCCTGTTCTGTTCCACAGTTTCCGGGTTTATCACAAGATTCAGTTATCACTCAAACTGATCAACAATTGGTTATTGATGGGGAAATATTCTACACAGATGGAGCCCATCACAAGCGCCCCAACGGAACAGACTACAATGTGCAATGTCATGATAATTCTTTAGACCTGTGGATGTACAATACGGGAACAAGTGAAACAGCCACTTTAATCTATACGCCTACGCGACAGGGCCTTGACATTTCTCAAATGAGTTCACGAAACCCAAAGCCTCAGCCGATGTTGAACTGCAAAAGAAAATAGAATAAAACCTTAAGGAAGCAGAAGCCTTTTCAACTGAGCTTTCTGATAACTCCCAACTTGTCCCTCATAAAGACAACGAATCAGCGGATCCTCTAATGGGTCCGCTTTTTTATTGGCAGAACTCACTCGAATATACAACGATGTCAGGGACTCTCCCTCTTGAAGGGCCCTCCACAATTTATACTCCGATATTTCAGTCTTCCATGATTGAGAATTGAGTA
>DAHVKR010000407.1 GCA_027320785.1 Bdellovibrionales bacterium | reverse complement strand
CTGAAGTCAATTTATCCTATCTCACAAAAAGGGTGGAGTCTTTGAAAAGAAATTGGCGACGTTCCAGACGGAGATTTCTCAAGCAAGCTGTCACCGCTGGCTCCGCTTGGGCGCTAACAAGTTGTACGAGTTTGGATTCTTATTTTGCATCTGATAAAAAGGATTTTGATAAAGAAGTTTTAATTATCGGAGGGGGTGCGGCTGGACTCATGGCTGCTCACACTCTGAAAAAGAATCGTATTCCTTTTCGTCTTTTCGAGGCTTCGCCGCGCCCCGGAGGCAGGGTTTATACTCTGGAGAATGCGGATGGCAGTCATGTCGATATGGGGGCTGAGCTTTTTGAATCACATCATCAGCTTGTTTTTGAACTTCTTAAGGAGTTCGAAATGGAGTGGGAAGAAAGACAGTTTAATCCACTTATCGCGCCTCTCTGGCGCTCTGCGAATGGTGAAGTTTTAACGGATGCTGAGTATCAGAAAATATCTGAGCATTTTATTGCTCAGTATATCCAAACACGTGTGCAAACTTTTGGATCCGCGAATCCCTCGACAGATGGCTATCATGTTTTATCGCCTCTATTAGCACAGGAAATGGATTCCTATTCGTTGAATCAATATTTAAATGCGCACTGGGTTCAGCCTGATGATCGCGTGTCAGCTTATTGGGATGCCTGGTCTCGAGCTCGCTATTCAGCTGACTCAGCGCACGTGAGTGCGCTCGAGTGGCTTTGGGATCAACAAACAGATAAGAAAACCCGTTCTTACTATCGAGTGAAAGAAGGCTGGGGCCGGTTGATTCGAAATCTTTATGATCGAGTAGCAGGAGTTATTCCAGATCATTTGGTTAGGCTAAATTGGGAGTTAGTAGCTCTACGAAAAGGGACCCATCAATTCCAATGCGTTTTTAAAACGCCTCAGGGTACTCAGGTTTTAGAAGCTCAGAATATTATTATGGCTCTTCCGATAGGTCAGTATCGCAAGATTGATGGCTTTTTAAATCTTGATTTACCCGAAACTAAAAAGAAAGCTTTTTCAGTTCTACAAATGGGACATGCTGCAAAATTATATATGGCCTTCAATCCAAATGAAGTTGATTTGAAAATGACTTCACAAAATTTAGCACAGATACCATTTCTTCTTCGTGATCAAGTTCAAATTACAAGTACGTCGGTTAATGAAAACAAAATTTGGTTAGGGGGACTGCGAAGTGGACCCCAGTCTCAGTGGACTATTCCAGATATTGAGAATTGGAGAGCCGGTCTTTCGACAGGAGGGGAAACCTCTCCTGCAGAATATCAAGTTGTGAATTGGAAAGATCATCAATTTATAAAAGGTGGACGATGTGTATGGGGGCCTGGAGATTGGGGAGCTTATGGATCTCTTTTTGAGTCCCCGGATTTCAATGGGCAACTTCAGTGGGCAGGAGAGCATGTTCCAACTCAGGAAAAAGGCACCGTGCATGCGGCGCTACAAAGTGGACAACAAGCTGCTATTAACTTGATCAAAAAAATAAACGCAACAGATATCGTTATTTAAAGTCCAATGAAAATGGAGTATTGAGTCCATGCTCTTGAACAAAGTTATCAATTTGATTTTTTTGAATCACGCCTAAAAAATGATAGCCGGCTGGAT
>DAHVKR010000406.1 GCA_027320785.1 Bdellovibrionales bacterium | reverse complement strand
TTCATGGCCGCCATTAAATTCATTAGGTCAGACCAAGAGCCTTCACTCGCGCCAACCCAGTTATTTTTTGCATCAACAGTTTTACCGTCGTTGCCCAAAATACTATTCAATAAATTCACAGCTATCTGTAAGCTTAAAGCATTTCCATTTCGAGTGGTCAATCCGCCTGCAACAACTAAGCTTTCTCCGCGATGATCCCAAAGATCCTGCGCCACTTGTGCGAAGAGATCCGGCTTAATACCCAACTCTGAAGGAACATTAGCATATTTCTCTAAAAGAGCTTTTACAGCAGATTGGTTCGCATAAGAAGATTGACCTTTTTTAATCACAATCTCATGAGCCAAACCTAAAACAACGGCTAACTGCTGAGAAGGCTTAATCCGAACACGAATATCTGAGTTGGCACCCGTCAAAGAGTAACCTGAGTCAAACATCACCAAGCGGGTCATGTTCGCCATATCTTTACGACGTTTTGAGAAAGCTCGATTAAACGTCGTTGGCATTCCCCAAGTCCCCAAAAAGTCCGCATCCACAGAAACAATCATGCGAGTTTTATCAAAGTGATAATGAGGAAACACAGACTCACCGTAGGAAGCTTTTTGACCTTCCAAAACATCAGAATGATTCAAAGCTTCCCATACATAGTGTTGAGCACCGAAAGCTTGACCAAATTCTTTTACAATCGAGCGAGTCGAAGGACTGTGAATAAATCCAGATAAAACAGCTACGCCCCCTTTTTTAAGTTGAGCTGTAATTTGGTCATCCATCTGATCCCATTTGATATCAATGGTGTCACGATTGGTTTTCTTCTCGTTAAAAAGATTTTTCTTTGGACCTCGAAGTCTCTCAGGATCGTAAAGGCTCATGAGAGCACCCTGCATACGGGCAGATGTCGCACCTTCAGTCAGAGGGAAATCAGGGTTTCCATCCACTTTGAGAGGGCGTCCTTCTCGTGTCTTCACTAAAAGACTGATGGGCTCCATACCATCGCTGGCGGCACCCGTGTAGTAATCGGGAATACCTAAAGTGATTTCTTCTGGCTGTTTAACGTAAGGAACAATTTTTTCAACAGGACGACGAATGCAGCCCGCTGAGGCCATGGCTACAGAAGCCCCCATCAGCTTAATAAATTCACGTCGTGCCCATCCTTCTTCTTTTTCACCTCGAAGAGGAGAGGATTGAAACTCTTCTTCTGCCCTTTTCCAAAACTCGGGATCATTACGGTAATGATCTAAGTTTGACCAATATTCATTTTGGCGCTCGCGAGCCTCTGGGAGCTGAGAGCTATTTTTTTCATCCATTTCGTGATTGTCGATTTGTTCTGACATTTCTTTGCCTCTTATTCTCTAATCTTCTGGCCAAACACTAATAGTGACATGTTGAGCAGTTGGTGGGTGCATTGTACTCAGGCTTACGATGACAATTCACACACCAGCCCATGGAAAGATCCGAGTACTGATAAACTCTTTGCATTTTCTCAATTTGCCCATGACAGGTTTCACAATTCACACCCCTTAGGATATGCGTGGAGTGATTGAAGTGAGTGAAGTCAGGCAGCATATGAACTCGAACCCACTTCACAGATTTTCCTGAATCATAAGCTTCACGGAGCTTTTGAATAAGAGGAGAATCAGTTTT
>DAHVKR010000405.1 GCA_027320785.1 Bdellovibrionales bacterium | reverse complement strand
AAAAAGTATATGCTGACAAACGGAGGCATGGGAATTCCAGCTATAGCCGCAGATCAGGCAAATCATTTTAGAAGTCTTGTTGAGATGTTTGTTCAGAGTGAGCAGCTTCCGAAAGTGGGTAGAAAGCTTGGAAGATTATTGCACGGATCTATTAAAAAAGCTGGAACACTTATTTATTCTTCAACGCTTTTGAATACTTTAAAAAATTGGGACTCGCGGAACTGGGAATTGGAAGTGGCTATTCCAGGTCGGGCTACTTTTATGACACAGGCGCCTTTTCTGCTCGTAAATAATCAGCCCATGATTGGGAAAAACTTCTTAACATCGCCGTACACATCTCATAACGATGGATTGATAAATTTATTATTAATTGAGTCAAAAACTCTTTTGTCTCAGCTTGAAAAAATAGCACGTGTCTTAACGGGCAGCTTGCGAGAAAATTCTCAAGTTAAGTCTTTCGAAGTTTCAGAATTTAAAATCCGAACAAAAAATCAGAATCGAAAGATTACTTTTTTTGGGGACGGTGAAATTCTTTTTCGAGATGTTGAAGAAGTAAACGTTCGTTGTCTAAGACGCAGTATAGGTATTATGGCTCGAGAATGAAGAAAAAGTTGCGTTGCCTTGTGACAGGTGGAACAGGCTTTTTAGGATCTTATGTTGTCGAAGAGCTTAAAAAAATAGCTCATGTCGATGTCATTTCACGATCTGGAAAGACGGGAATTCAAGGGGATTTAAGTAAGTGGGGTGGTGGTGTTGATATTGAAAAACTCCAAGGACAATCTTATGATTTATTTTTACACATGGCGGCTCTTTACGATTTAAAAGCATCAGAGTCAGATGTCTACATGAATAATGTTGTCGGTACAAATATGGCCCTTCAAATTGCGAAAGCCTTGAGGATCCCAGTTTTTATCAATATTAGCTCAATCGCTGCGGCTTCGAATTTAATACAAGAGAGTGTTGCGCCTGATGAGTTGAACTTCTCAAAGCCATTCCATGATTTTTATTCTGAAAGCAAAGCTCTCGTTGAGCAGCTTGTTAAAAATTGGCCAGCCCCTATCCGTTTTAAATTAAATCTACGTCTTGGGATTCTGGTTGGTGATACTCAAAAAGGACAAATTCAAAGATTGGATGGCCCCTATTTTCTTGCGAGCAGTATTCATAAATTTAAATCCTATTTAGAAAAGTGGAATTATCCACTTCCTCTGCCTGGCAATAAAGAGGTTCGACTACCCTTAGTGCCAGTGGATGAGGCCGCTCGTGCTGTTGTCCGACTTTGCGAGTGGAGTACGAGTGAGGAAAATATAGGATACGAGAGCCTGCATTTAGCTCCTTATCGAGGACTTCCGATTATGGATCTTTACAAATCAGTTTTTAAACATTTTGGATTGCCTGAATATGATATTCATCTAGTGAATCATATTCCAGCGAGTGTAGTTTCGAAAATTGGAGGTTGGGCATTGGATATTCCAGAAGAGTCAGTCCGCTATGCCCTTCAACTTCCTCATTTTGACACACTAAAGACAGAGGATATATTAGGATCTTCTTGGTGTTCAGAGTTTCATCAGTACGAAAATATTTTTTGGAGTGGATATGAAAAATACATTTCGAATTGCTGAAATTCATTTTGGATCTTCTCA
>DAHVKR010000404.1 GCA_027320785.1 Bdellovibrionales bacterium | reverse complement strand
CTTTACGAATCTCAGAGAGGACCTCTGGAATCCGCACCAGCTGACGCCGAATCTGCTCGTCTAAAATGGAATGTCCTTCCGTAAAATACAAGAGCTTCATGTTTATATTATACCAGCATCAAGAACCATTTCACCCCTTAGAGAACCTTACCCCCCCTTTGAAACTAGACCTTTGGCTGATCTGGTTTTAAGTGCCTAGGCCCGGACTTTTTGGTACATTTTGTAAAGAGTGAGTCGAGGAGATTCGCTCGTAGTCTTTTATGGATGAAAGATGAAAATGCAAAAGGAAGCAAAGGGAATTAAAAAGTGGCAAAGTCCTCCAAGCGTACCGGTGTAAACCAAACGATTGTAGCTCCCTGGGGTCAAAAATACTGGCCACTTGTTTTCTTTCTATTTCTTGGGCTCTTCACTGCTGATTTAGTCATTCTCAGTATCCGGGATCGATTCTTACCCACTCAGGCTTTACCTTCGAGGCCGCCACCTTTATTTATGAATACAGCTTCTGGCCCCGGAGCTTATCAACAAATTATCACACGCAATATTTTTAGCTCTGACAATGTCATCCCAGATCCTCTCCATGCAGAAGGACAAGATAAACAACAAGATGCAGCTCCCGTCCCCTCGTCTCTTCCTCTCACTCTGGTAGGAACACTCGTTCATTCCAATCCTGAAAAATCCATTGCCGCAATCGAAGAAAAAGGGAAAGGCCAGGTTCTTTCCTACAATGTTAAACAAAGCATTGATAACCTCGCGACTGTCGAAAAAATTGAGCGCGGTAAAGTCATCATTCGCAACAGTAACAATGGCCGCCTTGAATTCATCGAGTTGCCCGCTCAAAGTAAACTGGCTTTCGAATCTTCCAAATCATCTGGAACGGGTTCTGAAATTAAACAAGTCGCTGAAGGACAATACGAATTGAAACGGACTGATCTTGATAAATACCTCAATGATCTTCCCAATCTTTTGATGCAAGCCAGAGCTGTCCCAGCCCGTCGCCCTGGAACGGGAGAAACCTACGGATTTCGTGTACTCGAAGTTCAGCCTGATAGCATCCTCGCTAAAATTGTAAAACCCATGGATGTCATCACAGCAGTCAATGGCTCTCCTGTGACTTCTATCCAGCAAGCTATGGAACTTTATAATGCCATGAAAAACTCTCCCCGCGTCTGCATGACCGTCGAAAGAGATGGTCGCAACGTGGAAAACTGCTACTCCATTAAGTAATGAATGAAGGATTAAAGAGGTGAACATGAAAAACCAAACTAAAATGGGCCTGATTGAATCCCGAGCGATGAAGCTCTCTTTGAGCCTTCTACTCTGCTCCTCATTCGCCTGGGCTCAATTTGGAAAACCCGCTTCAGGGACACTCCCTCAAAATCCACCCAACGAATTAAAACAAGATTCGATCCTTACGAAAAAACAGCAGGAGAAGTTTTCGCGTTCCGACTCGGAAGACATTACGAATGCGAACTTCCCTGAAACCATTGAGTCTTTTGATTTTCCCAATGCCGATATTGGCGATATCGTTAAAGCGATCAGTGAGCTCACGGGTCGAAATTTCATCTTAGATCCCGGCGTTCGTGGTAAAATTACAATCATTGCCCCTTCAAAAATCACGGTGGCAGAAGCTTATAAAATCTTTCTCTCCGCTCTTGCGATTCATGGATAT
>DAHVKR010000403.1 GCA_027320785.1 Bdellovibrionales bacterium | reverse complement strand
GGTGACCAAGCGGGTGAAAGTGCAATGGATCGATGGTGCGAAATCTTAACGGGGTTGGCAGCATCCCAATCCATAATAAAGATCTCACGTGATTTTCCACTGCTACGGTTCGAAGCGACTGCAATTTTTGATAAATACATGCCCTCTTTTCCAGTGAGAGCTTTTAGAACATCATTGGAAAAAGTATGAGCTAGTCGGCGCGCGCTTGAAATCGCAACGCGGTACTGTTTACCGAAGATAAGATTAGATTTGGGAACATGGTAAAGATAAACATCGAGTGTAATTTCTTTTCCAGTCGAAGAAAATCCACCCATAATGAGGAATTCAGCTCCGATTTGCTTCCAACTAGCAAAGTTAAATCCATTGGGCTCGCCGGGGGCCGGTTTAAGCCCTTTTTTTGAAGTATCCTCTAGGAAGGCGCTTTTATCGATAAACTGAAAATAGGTTGAGACTTCGAGGTCATTCTTGATGACATTAAAAAGCTCATTGCCAGCGGCAATAACAGAGCTAGATGAGGAACTGCCTAAGTTTTTAAGCTCAGGGAAGGCCAGGAGACTTTTCTTTGTTTTGGCTTCTCCCACTTTGATGTAAATTTCATTGGAGTTTTGAGCGTAGGCTTGCGAAACAATAAGGCTCACAAGACAAGCAAAAATGAACTTGAGATGACTTTTCATTATAGGACTCCTTCCATGAAGATTATTCTGGAAAACCAATAAGCACACCATTGACCCCCACTATTGTCACGAATTTATCAGGTGGTGGAGGGAAGGGTGCAGATTGATCAATGGTTTCAAGGACAATCTCATCATAATTTTTATTGCCACTTGATTTAACGATTTCTCGAGAAATAATTTGTCCATTTTCGTCAATACGAACACGAACTTGAGCGCTTAAATCCTGCTTGGCCAACCATTCAGGTAGCGTCCAGTGCTCTTTGATTCGATGGTCGAGGCTCGAAATATAGCTATCATGTTGAAGCTGATCAAGTCCCGTTAGGGCTGTGCCAGCAGAAAGAACATTTCCCTTCACTTGCGAAATTTTTTTGAGTGACTCTTTCTCTGATTTTTCTTGGGCGACCTCATTTTTAATTTTATCAATGGCTTCCTGAGCTTTCAGTTTGTTGAACGCATCAGTCTCTTTAGATTTTAATTTTTTTAAATTGATTGTATCGGGCTCTTTAGCTTTTTTTACAGGCTTGGCTTCTGGCTTGGAGGCCTTTTCTTTTTTCTGAGGTTCGCTGGGCTTTTCAAGGGTGACCAGTTTGGGATCTAATTTATCAGGAAGAGCGATAATATCGACACGAACAGCAGAAGAATAATTAATGGACTCACTTTTGAAAAAAACACCCTTAATTGTAAAGATACCCACTATTACGACATGAGCGATTAAGGACCACTTGATGGCGGACTTAAATTCTGAGGTTTCATTAAAATTGTCGTCTATAGCTTCTGCTCTCATGGAAGACGCTCTCTATTTGTCTTTTGGCAGGGTAATGAGTCCTATATTTGTAACACCCGCGGCTCGAATTTCTGCCATGGCTTCAGCTACAATGCCATAGTCCACACGCTTGTCTGCCTGAATGTAGACCTGTTTATTCTTGCGTGTTTTAAATATAGCTTGGATTTTTGCTCGCAAATTTTCAATCGCGATTGTGGCTTTAATAGGTGTCGTT
>DAHVKR010000402.1 GCA_027320785.1 Bdellovibrionales bacterium | reverse complement strand
ACTCCGCCGCCACCTGAGCCGCCAGCAAAAGCTGTTAGACTGAATAAAGAAGAGAGTATGATAAATAGGTTTTTCATCGTGTTGTACCTTTCTGTTCAAGAACATCCACAGCTGTAAAAGTCATTTTAAAAACCTTATCCTTAGTTTTTGATGTTTGCGAGTTCTGGTAAGCCTTTTGGAAGGCTTGGGAGATATCTGAATAGAGTTCCTTTAAAATCTCAACATTTGATGCAAAACATCTGTGGTCTACTGCAACTAATGCGTCCTCAGTCAGTTGATTTAGAATCTGCCGAGTAATCAGAGAATGTTCATGAATGACTTCAGGCTTTTTTCTGTTTTGAACTTCAAATTTTACAAAGTCTTTTCCGGGGACAGGAGTATAGGCGCCCCCATTATTTTGAAGGTAACCTAAGACTGTTAAACCCTCTAAGGCCTCGACAACTGTTTCCACAGGCACTCTAGTCTTTTGGGAGATCCAAAGCGGAGAGGGTTTAAAATCGGGAAGGTCAAAAGATGCAAAAACGACCCACCAGTCTGTATTTCCACGATAGTTAGATAGGGCATCTTCATAGGTAATAGAAGTAGTATCCTTTCCCTTTGTTAGATGCTCTTGATTTGTTTCAATCACGAAACCCTCCTGACAGTTCGAATTCCATCACGGTATTTTTTTAGTCTGCCGACAGCTGTTTTTACTTCGGGTGACCGAGATGCTTTACCTTGTGAAATAATTGTCTCTATTAATGTCTTTTTTGAAATTGAATCTAAAGAGAGAAGAACTTTCTGAATATCTTCGCTAATATTCGAAAGGTCATCATTACCTAGAGATTTACTGATCTCTTTTTTAACGATTTCATTAAAGTCTGACCCGAGGGCCTTCATAAGCTTTAAAAGGTTTTCAGAGCGAAGATCACTTGAACCACTTAAGTAACGAGAAAGAGCGGTCGGGGAGACTCCTGACTTAATAGACAGGTCCACCTGATTAATTCCTCGTAGAGTCATTAAGGTCTTCACAAGTGTGAGCACCTTTCCCCCTTAGTTCAAAATTGATGGCCCTAAATAAACAAAAAAAGTATGTCTATAAAGCAATATTTTTGCATTTGCGACGCGTTATAGGCTGAAACGCTATATAATTGCGTATTCGCAATAATATTGCACATACGCAAGATTATGGCACTTACACAATGAAATTGCGGACTCGCAATTTTTCAGAAATTCTTTTCGAAATATTTTGTTTAACTGTCTACACCCTCCAAAACAAACGGAGGATGTATGAAGAGTTTAATTTTACTTATTTGCTTATTAGCGCTCACGGCGTGTAACCCGAAATTCGATTCAAATGAAAATAAAGACCAAAACCCATTAGAAAACATAACAAGCGAGAGTTTATCAGATTACGTGAAGGTTAATGTTCAACCTTCTGAAAAGCCAGAAAAGTATCTGGTATATTTTAGCTGGCCTCATATTAAGGATCAAAAAAGACTTCGTATTAAAAGAGGCGAAGTTTTAGCGGTAGTAAATCCAGATCAAACTAACTTCTCTCAAATCGTAGAGCATAACCAAACACTCACTTATACTTTTGATATTATTGATGAGAACTCAAAGCTTATAAGAAGTTTCTCGAAGCTCGTTAAAGTTCCACTTGATGTGGTGATTAATCAAGATAATCACATCTTAAAGGAAGATCTTAAGATCGTGGCGAAAAGGTTCTTTATCGCTGAC
>DAHVKR010000401.1 GCA_027320785.1 Bdellovibrionales bacterium | reverse complement strand
TGGACCTCTATATTGCGGCGGCAAAAGATTATTTCTTTACCAACCCACTTTTTACTTTTTTCTCTCAACATTGTTTGGGAGCCATTCCCATTGATCGAAAAGATCGTAAGGGCGAAGCGATCAATCTCATTATCCGCATGTTGACTCAACTTGATCGCATGTGGCTAATTATTTTTCCTGAGGGTACACGCTCTCCAGATGGTCGAATTCAAGAATTCAAAAGAGGTGTGAGCATATTTTCAGAAAAAACAAAAACGCCTCTTCTATTTATCTATATCGATGGCAATTCAAAACTTTGGCCCAAAGGTAGCAAATTTGCCAAACCTGGAAAGCTCACCATTCATGTCGGACCCGTTCATCCCCCTGGCCCCATCACGGATGTTTACGACAGTTATAAAGCTTGGGTCAGCTCTATCACACCCGATGCTTTCAAGGAGGAATCAACATGAGCACAACTTCTTCTTTTGAAAAAATAAATCTTAAAATTGGTCCCTACGAAGTAATCCCTCTTCCCACTGGAATTTTTGGTCTGGACGGAGGCGCCATGTTTGGAACGGTTCCTAAAGTTCTCTGGGAAAAGTCCAATCCGCCCGATGCTCAAAATCGAATTCGTATGGAGGCCCGAGCTCTCCTTCTGAAAAGTCCCGGTTGCAATATTGTGATTGATACAGGCAACGGATCTGATTTTATTCTCAAGTATGGAGAAAAATTAGGTTCTAAATTTGCTGAAATGTACAATATCGATCCTCAGGGCCCAAGCCTTCAAAAATCTCTTTCACAAAGTGGACTTCAATTTGAGGATGTCCATCATGTTATTCTGACTCATCTTCATTTTGACCATGCGGGCGGTGCCACCCACGAAGTGAATGGAAAGCTTGTCCCCACTTTTCCGAAAGCACAGTACTACGTACAAAAAGCCAATCTGGAAACGGCTCAGCACCCGAACCTACGTGAACGCGCCAGCTACTACCCCGCCAATTTTGAACCCTTACTTGAAAGTGGCAAACTCAAGCTTCTCGAGGGAAATAAAGAAAATCTTTTGCCTGGGATTAGTGTTTACGTCTCCAATGGACATACGCAAGGTCAACAGGTTGTCAAAATCACCGATGGCCAGAACACATTGCTCTACTGTGGAGATGTCATTCCCACTTCCAGCCATGTTCGATTACCTTGGGTGATGGGATACGATCTCAATCCTCTTGTTCTGATGGAGGAAAAGCAAAAGTTCTTAGGTCCTGCTGCCGACGAGAAATGGTATCTGTATTTCGAGCACGATCCGGACTGTGACATGGCCCAGGTCTCTCGTAAGGGTTCTGACTTTATGGTAGAAAAAAGATTTCAACTCTAAGGCTTACATGTTTGAATAAAGCATCAGGGATAAATTCAGCACATGATTTTACTGTATAAGCAAATCAAGCAAGGTGAAATTGGAATGGTGGCCCGCTCGTTGGCTTTTTCCACTGTTCTCGCCCTTGTTCCTTTTGTTGCTGTCGTCATTGCGGTTTTCAAAATGGTGGGAGGACTCGAGACCATGCTGCCCATGGTACAAGGTCTTTTCTTCCGATACTTTCGCCAAGCCCTGGGTAATGACGTCACCAATATGCTAAAATTCACAATCTTAAAACTCAACGCCAGTGCCTTGGGAACAACGGCCGCGGCTTTTCTTGTCTTTACCAGCTTCCGACTTCTTCAAGATATGGAGTACGGGATTAACCGCATGT
>DAHVKR010000400.1 GCA_027320785.1 Bdellovibrionales bacterium | reverse complement strand
ATTTTGTTCAGATCGTTTTGCATCAATCTTTTCTTGCAAAAGACGCCGCTCTTGATCAAGCTCAAGCAGGCGGCCGAAATCGACATCGACATTCTTTTTGCGCGCCCCTTCCTTAACTAATTCGATATTCTTCCGAATAAAATTTATGTCGAGCATGGTTAAATATATTTTTTGAGCGTTTCATTAAAGTGCCCAACGAATGCGTCTATTATACTCCTATTTCCTCTATAGAAAATGGGTAAGGAAACGAGCTTTTTATGCATCTCCTCAGTGTTTCTAAATGTGTTTCTCCCGATATTATGCGCTCCATTTTCCACAAAGAACTTTTCAAGATGAAGGAGTGGGACATATTCATTCTCGATATGAAGTTTTTTATCATTGCATTCTTTTATGAAATTCATTTTGTCATTTTCGCTTATGTTTAAAATCGCCCTTAAGCCAAATCTCCCGCCATATGAAAAATCATTATACGAATCAGTCGCAATCCTCAATCCATTCACGCTGTTCAATTTAGATTCAAAATAATCCATGAGGGAATTTTGCTGTTCGAGTCTTGTCTGTATATCTTTTAAGTTACTCAGTGCAATTGCTGCTCCAAGTGGATGAATTCTAAATTTATACCCACCCCCAGTCTTCGTATAATCTTTGAAATTACTCTTCTCCAAATATTGGATACGTTCATAATGGCCAAAATAAACAGATCTATCAAATAAATCAAAGCTATTTGTCACCAATAACCCTCCCTCCCCAGCCACAAGACATTTACCTGCTTGCAGACTAAAAATTCCGATATCTCCAAGAGTGCCGAGAAATTTATCCGCTGATCGTGCACCAAAACAATGTGAAGCATCCTCTATAATAAAGATTTTCTGAGTATGCTTCTCACAAATTTTCTTTATACCCTCAATATCTGCATATCTGCCCCAAAGATGAGGTACTATAATCGCTTTTGTTTTCTCAGTTATGGCACCCTGGAGACTACCTAGATTAATAAGCAAATCGTCCTCATTGATATCACAAAAAACTACTTTGGCCCCTAAATTTACGGCCGGTGAAATAGACGCCCAAAAAGTGTAAGTTGGACAAATAACTTCAGAAGTCGTGTCAACACCAGCGGCAAACATTGCTGAATACATCGCTGAAGTTCCATTGCAATGTGCTAATGCAAATTTGACATCCAAATATTCAGTAATGGCCCGTTCAAATTCTTTTGTAACTCCAAAAGGCCAAGAAAGATCGCCCTGCCTAACAGTGCGCGCAACAGCTTCTACAAGATCATCGGTTATCTCTAGATTTGAAATATATTGGCTGTATTCGTCTTTCATATCTAATTAATTTTTTCTATGAGGTGGTCTGCGACTTTCATGCCCATTGCCGCACCAGTTATGATACCGATAGCTTTGCCTGATATATCTCCGATGATGAAAAATCCTGTAACGGAACTCTCCATATTTTGGGTAAGCTCTACTTTCGGGAAAATCCGTTCAAGAACCGGTCCATATACTAAAGACTCTGGGCCGATGGCTTGCGGATAAATCTTGTTGAGATTCTCAATTAAGTTAAGGGCTTCGCTCTTCAGGTCAAAAATTGATACTGCTCCCAAATTAACCAGCGAGTAATCTGCTGTTGTTGGAGCGACTGGATTATTCTCAACATCCTGACGCGAGGATGCCTTCCCATTTATAAAGTCCCCCAAAATCTGGACTCCTGGTTTTTTGTTTGTGAA
>DAHVKR010000003.1 GCA_027320785.1 Bdellovibrionales bacterium | reverse complement strand
TGAGAAGTCTTACTAAACTCACTATTCGGAACAACTTCAAATACGAGGTGGAGCTTTTCTTTATCCACTCGGCAAGATTCAATTTCTATAGATTGGCTAGGATCCTGTTTGGGACTGAGATCAAATGCCACTTGAAGAGGGCTTCCCTCTGCCGATACGGAAAGATGATCCTTTTCAATTTTCATCGAGAACTTGCAGGGTGTTTGCATGCGAGTGTGGCCGACGAGATTTACAGAGGTGGGAAAAGGGCCTTGGGATTGGATCTTGTTCAGACATTGCTGAACATCCAGTGTATCCGCCTTCACGGTCCGCGGTAACATCGCAGCCATAATAAACATGAGAGTGATAATGAGTGTTTTCACACTTCCCCCTTTCAAACTGTCTATTACATATCGCGAAAGAGGAGATCTTCACACTGTCAGGATTTTGAACAGAAGAAACTACAGGGGAGGGCCCCAAATTGGAAGCGAAGTGAAGCTGAGAAGGGGTTTAAATCTTTTTGGAGAGCCTGAGGGTGCTACTGTCGACAGCAGACATTTTGGGGATTTCGAAAAGAACATAGTCTCCCTCGCGCTTGCGAACCATGGCTTCCGTGGCAACGGGCACGTCAAATTTAAATTCTTCGCGGAAACTTTGATAGTTATGAGTATCAATTTTTTTATTCTCTTCTTCTCTTTTATCATTAAAGGCTCGTTGACCGCTGATCACGGCCTTTGAGCGATCTACAATAACGTGCACATTATCTTTTTCGTGTTCGGGAACGTAGGCTTTTATAATATAGGCGCCTGAAGTTTCCTTGAGGCTAGAGCCACGATCATCAATTTTGTAGAAAGGATCGTCTTCTTTGTTGGCGTACTTTCCAGCTTCTCGGACGAACTTACGTTGTTCATTCAGCATCTGCTTGGTTAATTTTTCGTCTTGGATATTGAGGGCTGTTTTCTGATCATTCTCTCGTTTTTGATAAATCTTATTAAAATGATTCTTTTGAGTTTGCAGGATCTCTTGTTGATTTTCTTTCTGATGCTCCAGCTTTTGAGCATAAGCATCCTGCATGTACTTTTCGCGATTCGTCCATGTTTTAAAAGATCGATCGTAAGATTTTTTAAATTCGTGATCAACTTTGTTGAGTTTTTGATTAGCTAGATTTTTCTCCAATTCAGCTTGAGCATCCCCATCTTGATGAAGTTTTTTGATTTGCTGAGAATAGGTCTCGCGAACTTTTTCTTGAGATTTTTCTCCTCGCATTTTTTCAGATTCAAGTTGGTGATCGTTTTGTTCTCGAGTCATTTGAAGCCGGCCAGAGGCCTTTTCATTTTCAGATCGGGTTTCTCGCTTAAAATGGGTTTTCAGAGCTTCGAGCTCGCGTTTTCCCTGCTCTCGTGATTCGCTGACTTTAGCTTGGTTATAGTCCTCAAGTTCCTGAAGTTTTTTGTGTTTATCTTCTTCAATTTTTTGAACAGACTCAGCTCTCTTTTTTTGAGCTTCGTGAATTTTAAGGTTGTAGGCATTTTGAATTTCGCCGAGTTTTTCTTTTCCTTTTTGAGCCGATTCAGCTCTTTGTGCGGCATACTTCTCGGAAGTCTCATGCTGGCGCTCTTGAATATGATTGATAACGGCTTCGTTTTGTTCGCTGAGCGCTTGTTTTTGAGCTTGATGACGAGACTTCATTTCATCAAGATCGGCTTCATTTTGCTCTTGGATTTTCTTTTTTTTGCGCGCGTAATCAGCTTGGAGATCTGATAAATCATCTTGATATCGAGAGGGAATCTTAGCCGAATCCATGGTGGATCCAGTTTATCACGCTCCACTGGGATTCGAGACAGGGGCTGATGGAATCTGGGCTTTTTGAGGGGGGGCGGGTTTGGGACAGAAGTCCTGAAAGTTATCGGTGCGACCGTAACACATCCAGGTATCGATGTACTCAATACTTTCATCTGACTGAACCGGGTAATAATCTCGGTACTGAAAAGGATCCAAATTGCTTTCAACTGTTCGGGTAAGAGGCGGTTGACCCTTTATGGGGTTGGGTTTGGAGACTTGAAGTATAAAAACCCGATATTCTGCGTGTGAAAGCAGAGGGAAGAGAATCAAAAAAGGAAAAAGGAGGAAGGGCTTCATCCTTCCTCCTTTTCGGACAATGATGTCCGTAGATTGAGTATTGTTCCTTTTTTAGGGTGTCGTAAAATCAATGGGATCGCTGATAGCTCGACCGAGATCCTCCGAGACATTGATCACTCTTAATTGGTAAGCCGTATTAGACTGAAGTCCAGAGTAGTGAATGGTATGCTGAGTTCGAACGATGTTGTCAGTGGTCGTGATAATTGTATTGCCATCGGAAACCCGTGTGATCATCAACTGGGATGTCGAAGGAATATCTGTACTCCAATTGACCCAAATATCTGAGCTCACAAGTTCTGAAATTCGAACATCACTGATAGTGGGGACAGTTCCGGCAGTACAAGGATTGTAGAGAGCTGTTTCCGTACTGTCTGCAGGTAGATAGTAATTTGCCGGAGTTAAAACCTTCCAGCCTCGATTGAGAAGAGCTTGATACTTGGAAGTGGGTTGAGAATTATTATTGGGATCAAACCACATGTTATTGCCATAGTTTCCACAGTCTTGATCTTGTCCTGCAGCCTGATCACTATTGAGCTTTCTCCAAAGTAAAATATTCGAGATGTGATAGCGAGGTCCTTGGTAGTAAAGGAGCTCGCTGCTAAGTTGAGAGCTATGATTGAGTGTAAATTTTTGAGTCGAGCAGCCTAGTCGCGTGGGATGATCTCCATCATTACTCACAACATTACTCCAGTTGCCATTTTGGTTGATTTTCAGAATGGCACCATCATCACTTAGAAGCGCAAATTCGTAATCACCATCTGCATCTTGATCGCTCAGACGAATTGTCGTATCCATTTTAAGCCCAAAGTACTCGATTAGAGTATTACCGGAATCGTCCTTTAGGACGTCGCTGGTTTGAGTTTTAAAGCCTGATTGAAAAAGACGAGTGGGAACATTGATATCGCTGAAAAATAAATTTTGATCGGACTTCGTTGTGTGATCAACATAGTCTTGTGCACTGTAATAGCGAGGTTGACCCTGGGTCCGATAGTAGAGCTCGGATTTAATTCCTTGCTTTGGGGATGAGGCCCCTCCGCCTCCCATGGGATCACAAACAACCTTGTTTGCGGGGTAAGCGTTTATATTATATGTATGGTACTGAACAGCTGATGATGCTTGTTGACCATTTCCACTACCACTCTCACATCCTACGACGTACCACATTGCGAGAACGCTTAAAGCCACGGTAGTTAAACGTGAATTTGTGGGCTTCATAAAGTGTCCTCCTCTGATGCTTCTGAAGATCAGAATACAGGACATAGGTCTAGATCATGTTATTGAAACTGATTTTGGTTCAAAATAAGGCTCTAAAACTTCGACAAAAAAGCAAAAAATTGAGAGATCTCAAAAAAAGACATATTTGAGATACGTGCAGAGAGTCTCTTTGTTGAAAATAACCCAAGCTTGAATCAGTGATTCAAGTCATGGTTAGTTCTGACGGTACTTTCGACAATATGAAAATAAGCTCTGACCACCATTTCAAAAGATTCCCGATCCAGTGTCTTCAAATAAGACACCTTTTCAAAGAAGGTGGGTTTTGCAATGAGCTCAGTCATGACGTCTTGAACTTTCTTCATTTTATCAAAATTGAAGAAATCAGAATCGTCTTTCACGTTTTTGAGTACATCAGCCAATGATTTATTATCAAAGAGAATGTGAACTCCACGTGCAGAATGTGCTAGGAGTGCTTCCATGCGCTCCAAATTTTTTTCTTCTACGACTCGCGACAATCTCTGCCTCCTTGCGAGAATGTTAAGCAAGAATCGCCCCTCTTTTAACAAGTGATCACAAACCACTCGCTCTTGCTTTTATGCTGAATGACTCTTGAACAAAATTCAAGAAAGCAGTGATGTATATGACGTTTGACGTCATATTTTCAAAAGCAGATGTTGTGGGTGGGGACAGATCAAGGGAAAATAAATTTATGAAAAATTCAAAGTCTCGTGGACAAAAAAAGAAATCAGCAAAGGATCAAGAGCTCATTGTGATTGATGAAAAGATGGGCTTGATATTTGAGTCAGAAAAAGCACTTGATGGATATTTTGGCCCTTATATTGACGCACTTGAGAAGCAGTACACCGAGCATCGTAAGAGTTCTGACTTCACTGATAAAACTCAAATTAAGCTTGAAAAGCATCTCGAAGAGGTTTTGGCGGCTCCAGATCAGGTTTGGAAAGATGAAAAAATGTTTAAGGATCTCACTCTTCATATTTATATGAAAGATATCCAAACGAAGTCCCAAGAGTTTGTCTATATTGCGATTTGCTATGTTACAGAGGAAGATCAGGTCCCGACTTTTGTCCTGACTCACTTTCCAACGAAAGATCAAGAGCTTTACGAGTATTACAAGAGGGGAGAACTTCTTTACGACAAAGTTTATGAGAAGGTTGTGGAGGGTGCTGTTGATGGAGACTCTCTCTTGGAAGGAGATAGTTTAGCAATAGGTCTTTACTTATCTATGATGAAGGTAAGATCTGAACAAGATATACCACAAAGTGAATTTAAAAATTATGCGGACCTGCGAGAGGCTACCATTGAAGAGCCTGATGAGATTTGGAGAAAATCTGACCTCAACGGACATCAGCTGGTTATTTTCATAAAAGAATTTCCCGATCACGCGACTCCCGATCTGGCTTACATTGTCGCCACCATTGAAGAAGAAGGGCAATCCATTCATACCTTACTTTTCTCTTTTCCAACGACAGATCCAACCTTGGTGGATCGTTATCGCACAGGAGAAAATCTACAGGCTGAAGAAGTGGTTCAGGAAAGTTCGCACTGATTTACTGACAGAGTGAAGAGGCAAGACTCGCGAAATCTCCACTTTGTCCTTTGAGCGGATGAAGATTTTGGAGAACTGTTTCTCTAGTAAAACCTGTGGGTTTCACCGCATAATCAGCCGGGTTTGCATAAAAGGTCGGGAGTAAGGCTTGAATCCCTTCGACTCCAGAGTTGTTCGAGATATTAAAAATAGAAGCAGAGAGTGTTTGATAAGCAGATGAGGGGTCTTGTAGGTTCAGAACGAAAATCACGCGACTCATAAAAGCTGAGGCGCTAATCCCAGAGATCAAGCTGGCAGCATCACTCCATTTGAGACTGTTGTAAAACTGCCCACCATTTAAATAGCTATTGGTTTGCGTGTCCCACATGGCGAAGGGGACGGGTGTTGTATTATAGGTGAGAACAGAGTCAGAAGTGGCTTGTCCCTTGAAGAATATAATATAAGTGCTTTGTGCTTCAAAACTTGAAGGGAGAGCTGTTAGATAAAGATTCATCCAACTAGGATCATAAAAGAGACCTGATAGCTGTGCAGCCAGTTTAAATGCGAAATCAGAAGAGGCCGCTTTATTACAAGTAGCGAGAGGCTTACTCACAGAGCTTGTTGTGGAAGTTCCAGTCGATGCAAAGTCACTGGAAGCATTGGGGGTATTAGAGGCCCCACAAGCTGAGAGTAAGGCGACAAAGGATAGGGTGATGACAATTCTTAATTGAGTTTGCAGATTCATAAATTCCCCCAACGATGACAATTTTTGCTGCAAGCTCGGGACCGTGTCTTAGAGTGAGATTGATTTCTAATGAGTTGAAATGACTCAGCACTTTCCTCGTCAAATTGAGACGTTTCAAAATAAAATGTCGAGAGTGTGTGCAGCTGTCATGCTAAAGCTAACAGCTTAGAGGCTATTCTCCAATTTCAACCCAAGTGACGCCATCTCCACCTTGATCGGCGGCCGCTGCCTTCCACTTCTTAACGTAGACGGATCGGGAGAGATAAGTGCGCACAGCTTTTTTGAGGGCTTCGGTCCCATGACCATGGATAATCTTCATGCGATCTTCTTTGTGAGTGAAGGCTTGGTCTAAGGCCATTTCAAGTTCTTCGAGGGCTTCATCCACTTGTTTACCTCTAAGATCGAGAGTTTTGTCTTCTTCAACAAGAGAGGCGGTGAAACCCGTGGTTTTTCGTACAATTTGGGCCGTGGGATTTTGAGCTTGCCCTGCAGGTTTTAATTCAAACCAAGGGAGCTGAAGGCGAATTGAGTTGGATAAAATGAGCACCTCACCCTTGGAGTTGGGTTGGCTTTGTATAATTCCATCTTGAGCTAAAGAAGGAACATGAACTTTTGTTCCAGGTGGAAATTTTTGGGCAAACTCTTCTGCTGAAGAAATTTTATTTTCCATTGTGAAAGGTGTGGCTTTCACAATCTCAGGTAAGGTTTGCTTAATTTCACTGAGGTTTCGGTATTTTTTAAAAGTATCCTGAACCCGAGCTGTGCTGATAGCTTCCTCAACTTTTTTCTCTGCTTTTTTAACTTCTTTCTCTAAAAGCTTTTCTTTTTCAGACTCAAACTTTCGAAGTTTTTGTTCATACTCTTGTTTCAAGGCTTGAGCTTTATGGGACTCTGACTTCCACGTATGCTGCAGATCCATCAGATCTTTTTTGAGTTTTTCAATTTCATTGAGACTTTCAAGACGCTTTTTGCTTGTTGGAGATAAATATTCGAGCGCTCGTTCAATGAGTTTTTGATTCACGCCGACTCGTTTGGCTGTTTGAAGAGCGAGAGAGTCTCCTGGTACGCCGGGCAGAAATTGATAGGTGGGGCGGCCTTGTGCGCTATTGAACTCAAGACTTCCATTCAAAACGTGGCTCTCATCGCTCCACCCTGTTTTGAGGGGAGAGAGATGGGAAGTAATCACAGCGAAGATTTCATTTTTTTCATATTCCTCGATAAAGGAGCGCGCTAGAGCCGAGCCCTCTTCTGGATCCGTTGATCCACAGATTTCATCGATCAGAATTAGAGTGTGGCTCCCCTTTTTGTGAGAGGCACCCTCTAATATTTTGAGATGGGCTGCAAAGGTGCTGAGGTTCTCATCTACACTTTGGGAATCCCCGATGCCCACGACAATTTCTTGGAAGAACGGAAGCTTGGAGCCTGTGGCGGCGCAAATGGGAAGACCGCATCGTGCCATTTGGGCACTGAGTCCGATGGATTTAAGGAGAACCGTTTTTCCTCCGGCATTGGGACCAGATAAAATCAATATTCGTTTTTTATGATCCAATTGAACAGTGTTTGGAATCACTGTTTTGCCTGAAAGTTGCAGAAGTGGATGGCGAACCTCTTCCAGGCTGAGATCCGAATCAGAAAACTGAACAGGAGTCGCTTGAATCAGGCCACTAAACTGAGCTTGAGCAAAACGAATATCGGCTAACTCCATTAGGTCCCGTGTGCTTTCAAATTGTGATGTCAGGCCATGAAGGTATTGTGAAAGTTGTGTCAGGAGGCGTTCAATCTCCTCTTCGATCTCGACCTCAATTTGGCGAAGGCGGTTGTTTAATGGAATCACCTTTTCAGGTTCCATAAAAACAGTTTGTTTCGTTTGAGACGAGCCATGAATCACGCCGGGTAAAAAGTGTTGCATTCCCGAACGCACAGGAACCACCCAGCGTCCTTCCCGGGTGGTAACATATTTGTCTTGTAACATGTTTTCAGCCTGATGATCCTTCACAAGACGGTCTAATGTTTGCTGGACCTCACGGGAGAGACGTTCTCTTTCCGTATGCAAGCGATAAAGACGCTCACTGGCATCATTTCGAATATCACCTTGAGGGGTGAGAATTTGATCAATGGCCGATAAGGGCTCTGAAGCCTCCATCATTTCTTTGTAAGATTCTTGAGCCCACGAGGAGTCGAAATTTTTCAAAGTTTCCTTCAAAGCAATAGATTCTAAACAAAAGAGTCGAACGTCTTTGATTTCAAGATTTTTGAGAACAGAGTTTTTACGAACGCGAGCGATCCAATTGGGATAAAGATCTAAACTTTGTGCGTGGGGGCGGACCCCAGATGAAATAATCGCAAAAGCAGATTCGATTTCCTCAAACTGGGTTTGAGCCTCATCGGCAGAGGCGAGGGGCTTTGTTTGAGAAATTTTCTCTCGCGCGGCAAAGCTCGTCGCACAATCTTTAATCTTCGTTAAAATCAGATCCCAATCCAGGGAATGCAATTCAGACATGTTTAGTTTTAAGTCTCCCTACGAGAATTAAAAGGAACACGAGATAGATAACCCAGTCAAGATGCCCATAAAGCATATAAAAAGTGGGCTGAGGCGGGAGTAAAGGAACTTTCGCCATTCCATACCATTCCTGCTGAAGGGGAGACTGGAGAACGACTTTTCCATCAGGTAAAACAATGGAGGACTGTCCGGTATTAGTGGATCGAATGAGAGGTCGGCGGGTTTCAATAGCTCGCGCCCAGCTCATAGTTCCATGCTGAAAAGGCTCTGTTGTCGTTCCAAACCAAGAGTCATTGGTGATATTCACAAGAAAATCAGGGCTTTGCAGGGCCGCCTTTCGCGCGAAATTAGCATCAAGGCTCTCATAGCAAATTTGAGGAGCTGCGCGAAACTCTTCTCCATTTACATGAAAGCTTTGAACCTCAGGTCCTTTTCCACGAGCAAAGCTCGAAACAAATGGCAGGAGTTTATATAGTACGGGGAAAGTTTCTCCAAGAGGTAGGTACTCACCGAAGGCGAGAAGGTGCGTTTTGCGATAGGGGGGGGCTGCTAACTCACCCTTATCATTAAAAATAAAGAGGGCATTATAAACATTTTGAGTGCCGAAATCATTGGAGTAAGCACCCATAATGACAGCTCTTTTCCATTTGGCTATTTGCGAACGGAGCTGCATTTGTCGAGGTCGAGTTAAGAACTCAAGGTCATAAAAATCAGGGATAGCTGTTTCAGGCCAAACAATCACCTGAGTTTGGGGGTAGAGGGCTAAGCCTTCGTTGGTGAGGTGAATATATTTTTGAAGAATGGCCTCTTGGAGTTGGGGACTATTGGAATTGAGATTTTTATTGCCCAGGTCAGCTGCCATTTTTTCGATTTGACCAATATTAGCTTGAACAATCATGACCGAAACGGATCGATCTGATTCCGTTGAGGGGTGAATGAGAGCTCCTGTAACATCGAGAGCCAGAAAAAGAGCAAAACCTGAAAGAATCAATGCGATAGACTTCTTTTTTTGTTCTTGAGAGTAGTAAAGACCCGCAGCAAAAAGAGCATTCAGAAGAAAGAAAAGGCTCGAGAGACCTTGAAAGCCAATGAACTCGGCCATCTGATCAATTTCAAGATGGGAGTAGAGGGCGCTGTACCCCAAATGCCAAGGGAAAATCATAGGCCAAATACGCTCAATCAAGAGTTGCAAAAGAGCGCAAAGTAAAAAGAAGGTGGGGGCAGAAGCCAGACCATGGGTTTTTTTATCAATCCATTTCGCCAAGGTCAGGCTCAGGGGGATATGGAGATGAAAAAGGGCCGCGAAAAGAAGAAGTGCTAGGATGGAGACAGACCAGGGCAGGTCTCCAAAATCATGGGCCGTGTGGGCGACCCAGTGAAACCCGATCAAAGTGAGGACAAACTGTGTGACCCAACCTCTCCAGAAAACAGATTTTAAATTTTCCTCGTCCACTATGGAGAACCAAAGTGGGATCCAACAAAAGGTTACGGCCCAACTGGGGAAGGGGGGATAGGAAGTCCCGATCAAAACTCCACTGAGAAGTGGAAAAATGAAATGCTGAAAATGCTTGAGTCGTTTAAAAAAATTCGTCACAATAATCCTAGCGTATGGATATCGAAAATGTCACAAGTCACCTATCTCAAAATCATGGGGTTGAAGTTTCCAGAAATCAAACCCTAGAGGGTCATTTGGTCTCTTGTCCACATTGTCATAAGTCCTACAATATTCTGGACCCACGGGAAGGGCTTGTCTACCAGTGTCAGCAATGTCAGACTCAATTCTTCGTTCAGAAAGAGTCTCCGCGCCACTTTCAAGCTTTCAAATGGTCCGAAGAACAAATTTTTAGAGTTCTGTATGAAATCCCAGGAGAGCCGACACAGTCTCAGTTAACTCGTGCTTGGCGAAGTATTTTTGATGATCTTCAGGATGAAAATCTTCATAGACAGTTTATTCTTCTTTGTCGGCAAAAAAACTCTCTCGAGATAGCTCGAGAAAAGTATCGACAGCTTTCGCTCTACTTGCATTGGAATCAATTGCCCCCAGATCTACAAAACATTCTAGAGCCCTCACGTCAGAAGAACTCTCTCTGGAAAGAGAAAGTTCCTTGGGTGTTGTTGGGGATTTCACTTATTTTTATACTATTGGGTTCTGTATTGCCAGGTTATCGAAATATGATTGGGGCTGGAGTCTTGCTCATTATTTTAGATTCTTGGATTTATCGACATCAAATTAAATTACTCTTCTAAATCAGGCTTTTTGCTTCCCACGCGCTCTTTAACTTGAGGGTTTTCCTTCTCAAGAGCGTTGAGCAAACTTTTTCCGAACGATGCCGTCGAATTAAGGTTTGAATCACTTCCACTTTGCTCCGAGCTGAGAACTCGAACATTGCTATCATTTACGGCCTTCACGCCTGAAGCGGTGATGTCTTGATCTAGAATCGTAAGGGCTCTGTAAAGATTCAGTTTACGCGAGGTTCTGGTTTTTCCATTGAGTGAAGCTAGAACATCACCATTTGTGAGGATGTACTTTTTAATATCTGCGTATTTAAAGCCACTTTTATGAGACATCACAAGAGCCGCCGCACCTGAGACAAAGGCTGTGGCCTGTGAGGTTCCTGTCATAAAACCATAGGAGTTACCTGGAAGTGTCGAGAGAATATTTTGACCAGGAGCTGCAATGTCCACGGAAGATGTTCCCCAGTTGCTGGAAGGAAGAACTTCCTGAGATGGGTTGAAGGCTGTGACAGAGATAATATTATCAAGACCGTAATCTGCAGGGTAGTAAGGAATTTTATCCGAGTCAGATCGCTCATTACCGGCGGCGGCTACAAATAGAATTCCTTTTTTTCGTGCTTCATCGACAGCATCGTGTTCAGCTTGAGAATACTCAAGACCACCACCGGAGTAGTTGATAATCTGTGCGCCCTGATCAATGGCGTAATGTATACATTTGATTGTATTTCTTAAATTATCAGCCCCGGGAACTTGTGGGTCGAAATACTTAAGAACCATAATGGATACCTCAGGTGCAATTCCCACGATCCCTTTTCCATTATTGGCTTCGGCACCAATGATGCCCGCGATATGAGTCCCGTGCCCATGGTGATCTGTTAAATCATTATTGTTGCTCACAAAATTCCAACCATGAACATCATCGATAAAACCATTGCCATCATCGTCGATGCCATTTGTAGCTTTGTTTCGTCCTTTAGAGTCTATTCCGGACTCACCAGGATTTGTCCAAATATTATCTTTTAAATCTTCGTGATGAATATCAACCCCAGTATCAATGACGGCCACGACAACTTGACGACTGCCTTTGGTGACAGCCCATGCTCGCGCGGCATCGGCTTTCTTAAGCCCCCATGCTTGATTAATGGCAGGGTCATTAAAGAGAGCGCTGGGCTCATCTTTTACTTTATTCACTTTAGATGTAATGACGGAGTCTTCAAGGCTTCGATTATCTAAAATTCCAGATTTTTTGCTTTTGATGGAGCTTCCGCTTCTGTAGGCTCCATTGCTAAGGCGGTCATCGAACTTGTAAAACAGAGTCAGACTTCCAATAAAGAGGAGAAAAAAACCAGCCAAGCTCAATGGAAAAACCCAAGACTTCATGTGGGTCTTTTCGGAATTTAAAAGAAGGAACCTGAGTTGATTTTTTCTGTCTTAGTTTGAGACAGCTTTACCGATGAGCTCTTTTTTTAGAAGACTTAGGAGGCATCCACCCTTCGCTTAAAGTATCCTCTGGAAAGAGGAAAGAGTTTTTCGAGAAGAGCCGTTGGTAAAAGATCTTATTTCGAATAATTAAACGCACATAACTTCTTGTTTCTTCGTAAGGAATCACTTCGATAAATTCGACAGGATTATCTTTGTAGCGAAGTTTGAGCCAACTTTTAACAACATTAAGGCCTGCATTGTACGAAGCCGCGGCGAGGAGTTCGCTTTCATTGAAATCCTCTAATCGATTGCGAAGCTCACGAGTCCCAATCTTTAAATTAATGGAAGGGTTAAAAAGCTCACTAGATTTCTTAAAATTCACTTTTTTCTTTTTGGCGATCTTATGGGCAAGAGAGGGCATAACTTGCATCAAGCCGAGAGCATCCGTAGGGCTTCGGGCCTCAGGGTTAAAGGCTGACTCTTGTCGAATCAGGGCCATGACAAAGTAGGGGTCGATCTTTTCTTCCTCTGCCGCCTGAGTAATTTCTTTTTCATAATGATAAGGAAAAAGAGCAGCTTGGTATTTCTCGGTTAGCTCGAGGCGGGTTTTGTCATCTAGTTGATAAAGAGCGCGAATCAAAGCGTTCGTGAGTCCCAGTTTCCAAAAAAATTGAAAGTAGGCTGTTTGCTGGGAAGAGGGGGCTTTTAATGCTTCATCCCAGCGATAAAGAAGAAGAGTTTCAGCCATTTCCTTCTCGTCTAAGGCGCTCAGCCAAGTGAGAAGCTCTTTCTCTGTTTCATCAAAGAACTTCATTTTATCAACGGCTTGAGGGTCTTCATCAAAAGGTTTTATAGGTGTAAGAGGTTTTTTTAAATCGCGATAGGCCAAAATGGCGTAGTAACTTGTTGGATCGTCATCAATAATTTTTTGAAGACTCTGGTTGGCCGCATCGTTTTGTTTAAGTGCCTTCTGGCAAACAGATCTCCAGTAAAGAGCTCGAGATTTTGTGAACTGCTCGGGTGATTTTTCATAGAGTTTTTGCCAGTAATTATCAGAGAGCTGATACTCACCAAGGGAGTAGTTAACCCATGCAGCAAAGGCTAAAACCTTTGTTAAAACATCTGTGGAGTCAGTGGGTTGCTTAAGTGCTAAGTCGTAATAGTAAAGGGCTTTGGTGGGTTGTTTTTTTTCTTCCTCGATGCGGCCCAGAACAAAATAAACTTCTTGCAAGGAAGTTGATTTTTTAAAAATTTTTTTGGCTCGTTTTAAGGTGGAGATGGCTTTGCCTCGCTGATCATAAGTCCATAGCATGCGAGCATAGTCGACCAAGTATTTATCTGGATCTAGATTTTTAAGTTTGAGGGCCGCTCGAAGTCTTTTTTGTTTGTTTTGCTGGCTATGATCAAGTCTCTGTTGTTCTTTCCAGTAACTTATTTTTTGTCTCTTTGTTTTGGCTTTTCGTGCCGCTCGGCTGAGGTACTTTTGAGCGCTTTTGAGATTAAAGTCATGGCGGTAAAACTGCGCCAGTTTCATCAGTCCATAAAAATCATGGGTTACGGGGGGGGGCTGTCGGCAATAATCTTCCTTTTTTTCCTGAATAATATTGGGGAAGGGAAACGCTGAAGCCCAGCTCAGTTTTTCAAGACGATCACAGGCCTTCATTCGATTACGAGTCGAAAGAATTTTGATTTCCTTCCATTCCCGAACCCATTCAGGTTTGGATTCGGGTGTGGGAGGAGCGGAAGTAGGGGCTTTTGCGTAAGTGAAATCAAAAGCCATCAAAAGAATTAAAAAAGCCGAAGCAAATCTCATCGGCCTCTTTCGAGGGCTTGGATACGATCCTGTAAAGAAGGATGAGTCATGAAAAGGCTGGCGATTCCACCTTTGTTATGATGAGAAATCTTAAGAGTGGCGACAGAGTCTTTTCGGTCGGCTTCTGGCGGAATACGATCATAAACAGCTTGTAGTTTATGCAGGGCTGCAATCATATTTTCACGCGAGGCAAGCTGAGCGCCTCCTTTGTCGGCACGAAACTCTCGTATGCGAGAAAAATAAGCCACCACAATGGATCCGAGGAGAGTGAAAAGAATGTCTCCCAGGATTGTGACAATAAAATAAACCATGGTGCGGGATCTTTCCTCAACAGAGTTGGCAATCACATTGGCCAATAAACGAGAGAAGATCAAAGCAAAGGTATTCATAATCCCTTGAATCAAAGTCATGGTCACCATATCTCCATTGGAAATATGAGTGATCTCGTGTCCTAAAACACCCTCGAGCTCTTTATCATTCATATTATACAAGAGGCCTGAAGAAACGGCGACCAGTGAGTTCTTTTTTGAGGGGCCCGTAGCAAAAGCATTCACGTCAGGAGAATCGTAAACGCCGACATCTGGCATTTTAGGTAAACGAGCTGCGCGCGCAAGACTGTGAACTTTTTCAACAACTGTTCGGAGGCGAGGGTCAGGTGTGTTGGGGTCTACGATTTGAACTCCGTAGAGCATTTTGACCATCCACTTGCTGGTCCAAAGAGAAAAAAGAGCGCCACCAAAACCAGCGACACCTGAAAAGACGATAATGTAGGCCGTGAAGCCCGTAATATGAAAATAGTAACCAATCAGATTCCAAACAATGCTCACGGTGAGCATGACAAGGAAGTTCACGAATAAAAAGAGTCCGATACGTTTGAGCCATGTCATAGACAAATCCTCCACAAAATCCCTTATGGGATAAAAATAGACTACACATAAACATGGGACGTGTGAACCCCTTGTCAACCGCGCTAAGGCGAATTCGACAAGAGGACAGAATTGAATTTTATAATCAAATAACTTTAGGTTGTCTGAGGTTCTTTTTTCTTAGAGTTATTTTTGGGGCTTTTCGTACCCAATTTGGAACCACTCGAGGTGCCAAGACTTTTAAACTCAAATTTAAAACCACCCGCAGGGTTTTCATCCACAACAACGATACCTCCTTGCGAGAGCTTTCCAAAAAGAAGCTCGTCACTAAGAGGTTTTTTAATATGCTCATTAACGGCCCGCTGCATAGGACGGGCCCCATAAGCCTTATCGTAGCCGATCTTTGCTAATTTTTCGAGGGCAACTGGCGTGATTTGTAATTCGACATTTTGAGTGATTAGAGACATTTTCAACTCATCAATGGCTTTTTGGGCCACTCGTAAAATAATATCCTGACTAAGGTCATTGAAACCAACAATGGCATCGAGACGATTTAAAAACTCAGGACTAAAGGATCTTTTAATAGCTTCGATAGAAAGAGCTGCCCTTGGTGAGTCTACGAGACCAATGGTTCCTTTGGAAACAGCCTCGGCCCCGGCATTGGTGGTCATAATCAAAATAACATTTTTAAAGTCAGCAACGCGTCCCTGGCCATCGGTCATACGAGCTGCATCCATCACTTGGAGAAGAGCTTGTGAGATATCGGGGTGAGCTTTTTCAATTTCATCCAGCAAAAGAACGCAAAAAGGTTTTTGTGAGATGGTCTCGGTGAGAAGTCCGCCCGCTTCGTGACCCACATATCCCGGAGGCGCTCCGATCAGTCGCGCAACCGAATGCTTTTCCATATACTCGCCCATATCGAATCGAACAAAGGGAACTCCCAGCTGTTCTGCTAATTGTTTCGCCACCTCTGTTTTTCCAACACCGGTGGGACCAATAAGAATAATATTATTCGGCATAATTTCTTCACGGATCGTTTCATCGGCATGTTGACGGCGCCACCTGTTGCGCAGAGCAATTGCCACAGC
>DAHVKR010000039.1 GCA_027320785.1 Bdellovibrionales bacterium | reverse complement strand
ATCTTCACTTTTCGCTGGGCTTGTGGCCTCATTGCCACTGACATCGATCCTTGCCATCGTTTGGCTCTATCTCGATACAAAAGACACCACCAAAATTATGGAGCTGTCTCATGGCATCTTCTGGATGGTGATTCCATCCCTTGCCTTCTTCATTCTTTTGCCGATTTTTTTAAAGCTTAAATGGGGATTCGTTTCTTCCATGGCGGTGGCCATCCTGTGCACAACAGCCACCTATTATGTCTTTGCGAAAGTGATCCAATATATTGGAATTAAGATTTAAAGCCTGTTGTCCTGCGAAATTACACGCGCACTCGTCTAGTTTTAATATTTTAGAATCAACCAAGGGCTTGAATAAACTCAAGACCCTTGTTCACTTGCGAGCTCACGCTTCATAATCTAGAAACAGCTCCTATTTAAAGGACATTTAATGAAAAAAGCTGCGTTCATTTCAATTCTTGCAATCTTCTTAGACATTCGATTGGCTTTAGCTGCGGAAACATTTCCCGTTACCGCTCGCCTGTACGGTGGCACACGGTCAATGCAGGTAACCGACTTAAACAATACCTTAAGCGCCCAAGGCCTTGGAAAGTTGAGCACCGTTCTTCGCACTGGAGTCGAAGCGACATACCCAGTGGCGCGTTTTCTCGACTTTGGTTTCCGCTACACCCATCTTTGGGGAAAAAGAGATGATAGTAACATATCCACTGGCTACTATGGCGAACTCACGCAAGATAGCGTCGGTGCCATTTTAAGAGTCCCCTTACTTAAAACTAAAATAGTAAGAGCCGATATTTTTAGCGAATACGGCGGAACCAACACCACATTTAAAATCAAATCTGCAACAGTTGATGGAAAATATGAAAAAATTGGACCCTCAGGGTGGTTCGGAAACTCGATGAGTTCCTATGGTGCATCCGTCAGTGTAGGGTATGATAAATATTTTATTGCAGCAGAGGCTGGCATTGAAAGCAATGTCGTCAATGGCCTTAAAACTTCAGGTACAACCACGACTCCTATGACATCAATGGATTTATCCGGATCCTATATTTCTTTTGCATTGGTCTTTGACGGCGTAAAAGCAGAAAAAAGATAAGAGGACACTATGAAACTTATTTATACTTTTTTAACTCTTTCGTTCATCGCTATTGGTTGCGCAGGAGTAAAAGTGATCGACCCAAACGACAAGTACGCTGATACAAAAATGCTCGATGTATCCGGCGGCAATATCAAGGTCATCAACCCGTATGTCTGTCGCATGAGTTCTCAGGGACATCGTTTTTCAGCAATTGGTAAAACCGAAGAGGAAGCTCGAACCGAAGTGCTTGCAAGATGTCAGGATCGAACTTTGATATCAATCTGTAAAGCAAGTCAGATTACCTGCACTCAAAATAATTAGTAAGAAAATTGATAAAAAGAAGAGGCTCGAAGCCTCTTCTTAAGTTTTGTCGTTATATCTCGTCCACTTCGATAGCTGTGGTTGTCGTTTCTGTGACTGTAACGCCAGGACCCGAAATCACAACATTTTCAACTTTCAGTAAATAGCGTCTTGTGGCTTCTGGTAAGTAGTCCCACATTTTCACCGCAATCACAGCCCCAGCCAATGCGAATGGAATCAAAAAGAGAGGCCAGTAATACCAACCTAACTTAATAATACCCCCCATACTGAAAGACTCTACAGCGGCTCCAATATAAACAAAGGCATCCGTCACACCCGCAGCTGTGGCCGTCGCTTTACGACCGCCAAAGTCTGAGGCTGCCGTACCCGACATCAAAGCTGTAATAGTAATCGTGAAGAAGCTTACACCCACGGCTGCGATTCCCACTAGAAGTTCAGAATCAAATAAGGATACTGCCATGATACCCAAAAAGAGAGTCAGGATACCTGATGCCATCGCTGTCGGAGGGAAACGTCGAGACTGGAAGTATTTATCCGAGACATAACCTCCCACAAATCCACCACCAATACCTGAAATCATCAAAAGAAGACCCCAATGGTCATAGAAAAAGTGAGCCGCTCCGGTTTGATGCATTTGTTCGACAAAGGGTTTGTACCACTGAAGAACAGCATTACGAACAACTCCGCTGAAGAACTCCACCATACCGATCATCAACATAACAGGGCTTAAGAAAACTCTTTTCATAAGATCCAGAAGAGAGAAGTTGATATGCATTTCACCAGATGAAGCATCATGAGTATCGAAATCTTCAAGGCCTGCTTGTGCTGGCGTATCTTTGATTAGGAAAAGATCGATCAAACCCCAAGTGACGAGGATCACCGCTGGAATATAGAATACAAACCAAACGGCACTCACTGAACCACCATGAGCTTGGAAATCAAAAAGATCCGCAAAAATAGTGTGTAAGAGATTTGGATTTTTAGGCTCAGCCGCTGCTGCATTCACAATTGCCTGACTCCAGTCGAATCCCAAATAAACTCCCAAAGAAATCAAAGTTCCAAAGATCGCCCCAAAAACTCCGCGCTCACGCACATGGAACCAATAAGCCTTTACCTTGATAATTGAAACCGCACCAAAACTTTGGAAGTACATATTCAAAGAGTAAACCACAGCAAATAGGATGCTCATATTGACATCTGTTGGCTTTTTAACCAACCACACATAACTCAAGTAACCCAACAAAGCGTCCGCAAGACCTGAACCAATCGTGGATATAATAATCCCACGCTTACCGCCGATCTTATCCACAATGGGTCCATTGAAAACCAGGGCGATCGCATAAGTCAGCGCTCCCGCACCGAAAATCATACCAAAGGTTTTATTCGACATGGATAAAGGTTGCTGAGCTGCAATAACGTTAAAGCGAGCGAGGTAGAGAAAGGCATAGGACATACCAAGAGGAAACCAGTTGATAAATCGTCGCATCATAAATCGCTGACCGTGAGCCATGGGATTATATTTAAAATAAAGCCGGATCACGATAATCAAAGTAGCGATCACAAATAAAAATGCCAAAACTTCCTCCTCGTTTAAACTCCGGGGGTTTTCTAACAAAGAGACCCTCTTTTAGCAAGTTTGAGTCTGATTCTGACAGATTTTTTAAAGCTCTAGAGAAGCTGAGAGCTCGATATAATCGAGCTCTCAGCTAAACTGTTAAGATTCCGTCTAGATTATGTATTTTGAGTAAGAATATAAGAGTTCGCTGTTAGATCTCGAGCGAAGTAAAGCCCTGACTTTTCAAACGGATCATCTCCCAAAGCCCATTCGGAACTTTGACCACATGAGGATTTAAGTCCTTTTCTTCCACTCCAGCTGCCTTCATAGAAATACCACAGGCTTCAATACGAATACCCATTTCCGCAGCCTTATTGATCACATCTTCAATCTTAGAGCCTTTTTTAACAGCTTGGATGGCTTCGTTCCCACAAACAACAATCGTTGCGGCTTCCATCTTAATGCCATCTTTACCCTTTAGACCTTCCGCTAAGGTATTAACAGCAACCTTTAAGGGGCCTGGAGCACTCACGAGTATAGCGTACGAAATTTTATGTGTTTGAATCTTATTTAAGGGTTGTGATGTTGAGGCCTGGCTGGAAGTGTTTGGAAAAAAAGTCACACCCAATGCGACCACCAAAAGCGCTTTTGCATAAGCCAATCCATACTTCTTCTTTGTATCTTGCCCAATCCATTTATCCAAACTCCATCCTTGCGTCCCAAAGTAACTGAAGTAGATAAGTCCTCCCAACAAGGCTATATTTTTAAATAGTGGCCCAAGAGTTTCAGATCCCCCAAGCTGAACTGTGATCGTTATGGGAATTAAAATTGAAACCAACAATAAAGAAGATAGCCGAGTCCAAAAACCAAGTAAAAGACTTAAACCTCCTGCAAATAAACCAAGCCCTGCCATAAAGACCATGACTTTTAAAGGCATGATCATCATTAAAAAATGGGCAGAAGGGGTCATACTCAAACGAGTTACCACCTTATCTGTAAAGATAATATGCATGAAACCCGCAACTAAAAAAATTAGACTGAATAAGACTCGAAATACTGTTGCAGCAAGCGTGTCTCTGTTTTTTATATCTAACATTTTAAACCACCTTTTTATTTGCAAATTCATTTATTTCTAATGCGCTTTCTCGTAACCTATAAGCTTCATACCCTTTTTTTCTAAGCAACCGCACGGCCGGATTGGCCATTCCACAATAACGACCTCGACAGTAAAGAAAGACAGTTTTCGATTTTGGTATTTCATTAAGATGTTCTTCAAAATTATCAATCGAAATATGAGAAGCAAAAAGAACTGGCGTACTCTCCCACTCTTCTTTCGTTCGAACATCTATTAAGATAGCCTCTTGTTTTTTTAACATTTTAAAGATTTTTGATATCTTGAACTCAGTACACAGCTCTGCCGGAGCTACTATACTTTCCTCATGTCGGATTTCAGGACTTAGTTCAGAGGCCAATTGCTGCAAAGAAAACCACAACTGCGCAACATGGGGATTTGCTAAACTATAGACTCGACTAACTCCTTTACGCTCAACCTTGACTAAACCCGCATGTAGCAATCGCTGCAAGTGTTGGGAGGTATTACCTATAGTTTGACACGTTGACTGACTCAGATTCTCGACAGAAGAAGCCTGATTCGAAAGAACCTGCAGAATCCTTAAGCGTCCTGGAGATCCTAAAGACTGAGTGATGGGGCTCAAACTTTCAAATATTCGATCACGTGATTCTTCTAACAACTTATTTCGTTCCATTATTCTATTATTCTATAGTTTAATAGAATAATCAAGAGATCTTATAGATTGATCAGAAAATACTAAAATTATTAATTATTACAATTAGTTACCTGCGTTATGAGTTTCCACTCCGTGCCCTTCTGATAGAATAATAGTATATTAATTAGTGAGGTCCCTATGAGCTTTAGAATGAAGCTGAAAACCACATTACAGGGTGTTCTCTACGCCAAATAGCTTATATTTCGACTGAAAGACTTTTGACTTCTGAATATTGAGATATCGTCTCAACTAGCCGAATCTCATCTGCGCGGCTTTTGGTTTCATAATTTATATCGGCTACCGGAACCCAACCCCAGCGAATAGAGGAGTCTCCCCATTCGTATCCCATTTTTCTAAATCTTTCCTGCTGCTTCTGAAACCAGACTCGCATCTTCTCATATCGTCTCTGGTCAAATTCTTTTGAAGTGGATTGACCAAACCAAAAATAGGTATCAGCACTTGAATATTGAAGGGGCTGCACATGTTCATCATCAGCAACTTGGTCATCTGATAAAAATAATTCGTAAAAATGGCGACCCACTTGACAATAACTCAAATAACAAGTTCCAAATTTTTTAGATATTGTGAACTCATTGTCATCTTGCCCTTTTAATTGCACTCTAAAATTATTTTTCCATGTGACAACTATGCTGCTCTCACGAACAGGGTCATTTTGGGCCCTCATGATAGCCTCAAGTGCATGCAGATCATTATTAAACTCACTCCATAACTGCTGAGCTTCAAAATCATTTTCTTTAATTATCGAGTGTTGATCAACAAAATGAGTATGCAATAAATTAATGGAATCTTGAATTCGATTTTCATCAAACTGACCTTGAATCAAATTGGGATATATTCTATTTAGCTGTTCGATACATTGATTTAATTTTTTACCCACGTCAGAGATACTTGAGTACAGATGGCCTGGAAAATTGTACCAGCGCGTGCTCTCCAAAATCTCGCTCTGTCGATAAGCCAGATTTAATGACTCTATCCACCTTTTAGCCACATTTGTTTGGCGAGGAATATACTGAAGGTGCAATTCTTCTTTTTTTCCTTTACTGCCAAAGGAAAGCTTAACTCGCTCCATATTTTTATATTTTCTTGTTGAGCCTTAAGAATCAAATAAAAAATAAATGGAACAATATACCTTTGCCGTTTCCCGTAATTTTAGATAAATTTCAATCCAGTGAGGTCCCTATGAGCTCTACCTATGTCATCTGTGAAAAATGCCAAAAAATGAATCGCGTGCAAACTTTAACTGAAAAGCAGCCTATCTGCGGATCTTGTAAAAGTCCTCTGCCTGTTCATGGTAGTATTGTCGAAGCCCGTGACTCGACTCTTCAAAAACTCATCGAGAAAAGTCCACTGCCTGTGGTGGTGGATGTGTGGGCTCCTTGGTGTGGCCCCTGCCGATCCTTTGCTCCCACTTTCGAAGAAGCCAGCCGCCAATTTTCAGACAAGGTAGTTTTTGTTAAATTGAACTCCGATGAAAACCCGCGCATGTCAAACTCGTTAGGCGTTCGCGGTATCCCCACAATCCTGATGTTTAAAAATGGCAAAGAGCTGACTCGTCAATCCGGCGCCATGCCTCGAGATTATTTCGCTCAGTGGCTAAACCAGAGCTTATAATCTAAGAACTCTCCCGACCTTTTCTGTCACAAACTGAGCGATGAGACACAAAACTAAGTCACCGGTAACATTGATCACGGTACAGCCCACTGCTGAGAAACTAGCGATTAAAACCCCCATACCCGCCCAATCTGAAAGAGTGGCCACCGTCTGATGAGACAAAGTATCTTCTCGGATGTAAACACGCTCCCCCGTCAAACTATTCGACAAGGGACATCCGAAGGTGTCAGCAATCCTCAAATCTATGAGTCTCACGCCCCTCATTCGCTCTGATTCGGCATAGATCTTGAGAGGTGAGTGACCATGAGCCTTTCCTCAGAACGTTTTATATTTGGATGGATTCGAACCCTCATACTTTCCTTCGCTCTATTACTGAGCTTGAAAGCCCAGGCTCAGGTTCGCTGTCAGTCTGTTTTTCAAGAGACATCTGGAAAAGAGCAAGACCCCCTTCATAACCAAAATCTTTTTAATCTGCATTTCAACGAGACTCTGAACCAAAATAGCCAAAGTATTGAGCAGATGAACCTGAGAACGATCCAAGAACTTCCCACAAAGTTACCTCCAACAAAACGAGTGACCAGCGTCTCCACTCAAATCTTAAAAAGAGTAATTCAGGCCTTTGTTACCAATCCTATTTTAAAAAAAGAATACTTCGGCCACTACAACCAGTCCTCTACAGAAATTGGCTATTGCTTTGGACGTGCCCTTTATGCTCATCTCACTTTACTTAAAATGGGCGTGGACAAAACAGCCATCCGCAAAGCCTGGGTCGTGGGTCCCATGGAGGCTGGTGGTATTTCCTGGAGCTTTCATGTCGCCACCATCGTAAAGGGAACGGATAACCAATGGTATGCTTTAGATGGTATTTTGGGCGGAAAGGCTGTCCCAATTCAAGAGTGGTACAGTTATTTTTGGAAAAAGAATAAGGCTCAAAACTTAAGACTTTATATTACAGATCCCCAACGATTCACTCCTGAGCTTTCGAACTACAACCGAACTCAACTCGGACTCCAGCTTTCTAAGGAACAAGATTGGTATCGAGGTTTTTTTCAAGATTTACTTCAGTGGTTTCGAGATAATCCCTTTGAGAGTGATAATCTCGATAGACTTTAGGTAGAATGCTCTACTCCCAATTCTTCCTCATGTTTGCCACTTTTTTAATCGATAACATTTCCTTAACAATCCCATAAAAATCTTAACAAATAATCACGGGCTCGCCCTATTGACTTTCATTTGAATGAAGAGATTAATCTAGCCCATGAATTCAGATGCCTTTCTTGTGAGTTTTGTTGCGACACTTTTTTCTATGATGAACCCCATTGGTAATTTAGGAATTTTTGCCAGCCTGACCGAAAGTCACTCAGAACAAGACTCCAAAAAAATAGCTCTCACTTGTGCTCTTACCGTGGGCCTTACTTTGATTTCCATTAACTGGCTCGGAAAATATTTCCTTCAGTTTTTTGGAATCTCCATTCCGACTCTGCAAGCTGCTGGTGGCATTATCGTTTTAATTATTGGCGTGAATATGCTCTTGAATAAGACAGATCACAAAACCACCGATGATGAGTTGGCTGATTCTATGGATCGCCATGCCATTGCCGTTGTTCCATTGGGAATTCCAATTGTGGCGGGCCCCGGTAGTATGGCAGCGGTTCTTCTGGCGACCAGTCAAACAAGCTCTGATATCATGAAACTTAAAATGTCTTTTGTGATTCTCGCTATTTCTGTTTTTACAGGAGTTCTTTTTTATTTTTCTCAACCCGTCTCAAAGTTACTTGGAAAATCAACCATGGGAGTTATCACTCGAATCATGGGTCTTGTCCTCTCCTCTATTGCCATGGGCCTTTTAGCTGACGGGCTTAAAGCTTTGTTCCCTGTTTTAGGACATTAAAATATAAATTTGCTTATAATTGAGGCGATTAACACTTCAATTCATCTTTATTTCATTATAGGGTTC
>DAHVKR010000399.1 GCA_027320785.1 Bdellovibrionales bacterium | reverse complement strand
ATGAAGGATGTATTCCAGCTCATTTACAAACTTTGTAAGGTGGACACTACCGTTATGATTCGAGGTGAAAATGGAACAGGTAAAGAACTTGTCGCCCGCGCCATTCACTACAACTCTCCTCGAAAAAAAGGATCTTTTGTTGCCATAAACTGCGGTGCTATTCCCGAAACTTTAATTGAGAGCGAGCTTTTTGGTCACGAAAAAGGTGCCTTTACCGGAGCCGTTGAAAGGAAGATTGGTAAGTTTCAGGCCGCTAACAACGGAACACTCTTTCTAGATGAGATCGCAGAGTTAAGGCCTGAAATGCAAGTTAAACTCCTAAGAGTCCTTCAAACGAAAAAATTCAGTCCTGTCGGTAGCAATCGTGAAATGAAAGTGGATACGCGCATTATTGCAGCCACAAACCAAAACCTTGAAAAAATGATGGAAGAAGGTACTTTTCGAGAAGACTTATTTTATCGTTTAAATGTGATGCCGATCTTTCTCCCCCCTCTTCGAGATCGAAAAGATGATATCGAACCTTTAACTCAATATTTTATTAAAAAGTTTGTAAAATCCCACAATCGTCCTATTCAAGGCTTAAGCCCTGAGTCTTTGCAGGCGATGAAAAAATATAATTGGCCCGGTAATATCCGCGAACTTGAAAATGTGATTGAACGTGCTTTTATTTTGGAAAGTTCAAGTGTGATTAATCTTGGAAGCCTACCACCTGAAGTAATGGAATATAAGTCTGAGACTTCTACTCAAATGGGTTATTCAGGACCCTTGGATTATGATTCCTTTAAAGAAGAGATGGAAAAAGAGTTTATTGTGAATGCCCTCAAAGCAAATCGAGGTCGTATCAATCAAACTGTCGCACAAGCTAATATTCCTAAAAATACTCTTCTGAGAAAAATCAGAAAATACGGAATCAACGTGAAGGATCTGGGAGGAGACTAGACTCCACCACTCTTAAAACGCTTTCAACGGAAAGATGTTTCATACAATGATGATGTCCCAAGGGACACTGCCGATGTCCATGGGGACCACAGGGCCGACAGGATAGATTCTCTAACTCGGCTACGTATGAATCTTGCGCCCAAGGACGATATCCAAATTGAAGAATCGTAGGCCCAAATACACTCACAACAGGAATCCCCACCAGCGCTGCCATATGACTAGATGAGGAATCATTCCCGACTACAAGATGAGCCGTCGAAAGCAACTCCATACTCTCGGCTAAAGAAGTTTGACCACAAAGATTTAAAGAGCCCGGTATAGCGGCACTCACTTCTGAGCCCAGCTTCTTCTCGTCGGGCCCTCCCATGATGACAACTTGATAGCCTTTGCTCTGTAATTGCTGGCCGAGTCGTTGATACCCTTCCGCAGTCCACATCTTAGTTGCCCAAACACTTCCCGGAAAAAGAGCAATCCATTTTTTCTCTTGCAGTCCTTTTTTTTGAGCAAAGTTAGAATAGTCCGGTTCTGATTTCCAACTTTGATGAGGGTCTGCCCATTGAGGAGGAGAGGGAAGTTTCCCATGGGAATCTTTTTTATACCAAAAATCACCTGCAGGTAATTTCCGAATTTCTTCCTGCAATTCTTGAGAGTCAAATTGCATTAAAGAGAGCAGTCGAAGAGATTCAGGCCACTCAGCTGGCCACTTCACTCGCTTGTGAAAGAAAAAAAGATTCCATGGCTTTGCAAAGGTAATTTTTCTTTGAGCTGAAATACGTGCACAAAAAAGAGTCGTT
>DAHVKR010000398.1 GCA_027320785.1 Bdellovibrionales bacterium | reverse complement strand
ATACAACATCACGTATACCAGTATGTTTCTCTTTCAATCTTCTAAACATTGTCATTACACTTGTATTAAGGAGAATATGTGTTATAATTAATCCGGCAAGGGCCATGGTTGTGAGAAACTGGAATGTATCTGTGAGGGCTTTTATTATTACATCAATTTTTTAAAAAAATAAGAAATTTTGTTAAGAGGCTTTAGCTTGAGAGCTTGTCTCTAGAGGAAGTTGCAAGACAAACTGTGTATGAGAAGACTGTGGATTGAGCCTTAGAGATCCCCCGTGGCTCTGCATAATGCTCTGAGAAATGCTGAGACCAAGGCCTGTTCCTTTACCCGCTGGCTTCGTCGTGAAAAACGGCAGCATGATTTTATCTTGGGCTTCGGGAGAAATTCCGGGACCACTATCTGTAATTGATATTTCAATTTGAGATCCAAGCAGACGAGATTCAATTCGAACCCACTTCTCTAAAGACTCACTTGTGGCATCAAATGCATTATTGAGTAAGTTAAGAAGAACCTGACTGATTTGTGTGGGCTGACAGAGAATTTTTGCATCGGGAGCTTCATGATGTATCTCTAAATTTATACTGTAGCTTTTGAAGCGGTCCTGACACATGTCTTTTGTTTCCTCAACAAGGTGAGAAATGGTCTGGCTACTGAAGGGATCTTTGGAGCCATCGCGTGCGAATGTTCGAAGACTATTGATAATTTTTGAAATACGCATAGTCGTGGCCTCGATTCGGCCAGCTAAATCGGAAAACTTCTGTATATCTAAAGAGTCTTTTTGTAAGGCTCTTTTGATAATTTGAATATTTCCTTTAATGATTGTCAGAGGATTATTTATTTCATGAGCAATTCCGGCTGCCATTTCTCCAAGCGAAGACATCTTGGCGGAAGAAAGTAGTTTAATCCTTTGCTCTTCCAGTTTTTTTTCAGCTTCTTTTATGAGCGTTATATCAGTAAGGGTGCCCGTCACTCCTAAAACTTGTCCTTCGGGAGATAGGTTCAGTTGCGCAAAGGCCTCGATCCATAAATTTTTCCCATCTCGGCACACATATCGAACTTCATGCTTACAGTCTCTTTTGTTCTTTGCCATTAAGTCAGAAAACATTTTTTGGCTATAGTCTCTGTCTTCTGCGTGTATAAAGTCGAGGAGATTTTTCCCCAATGTATCTGGAACAGAGAATCCTAAAGTTTCTTGCCAAGCTGGACTGAGGAAAACAAGTTGTCCATGAGCATTTGTCTGAAAAACGATTTCTCTGAGATTATCTAAGATAAACTTATAGTGCTCTTTTTGAGACTCAATTTCTTGGCGTTGTTTAATTTCACTTCGGCGAAGTTTTCGGACTTCGAGTAAGGCAATGACTTGTCTTCCAAGTGCTCGTAAGGCTGCAAGTTGACCATCATTCAATTTCCGGGGGGTGAGGTCGAGCACGCAAAGGGTTCCTATGGTACAACCATTCGGGGCAATTAAGGGCGTGCCGGCATAAAATCGAATGTGAGGGCTTGATGTAACAAGAGGATTTTGTCGAAAGTTTTCATTTTGAGAAGTATCTTCGATAACCAACGTATGAGTGTTTAAAATAGCATGAGCGCTGAAAGCAATGTTGCGGCCTGTTTCAGTTTCTTTTAAACCGATACTGGCCTTGAACCATTGTCGATTTTGATCCATAAAGCTTATAGTGGCCATAGGTGTCTGGCAGATCTGTGTAGCAATGCTAACGAGATCGTTAAATTCTTG
>DAHVKR010000397.1 GCA_027320785.1 Bdellovibrionales bacterium | reverse complement strand
AATCTAGGCGGCTTAATACTCCACATTTGATCCAGCCAGCTCTCGAAAGGAAGTATTTTTGACTCAAGAAGAGGTTGTATTTGAACGAAGGACGGAGAGTACGGAACAGTCTTTCTACGAGAGCAACGATAAACTGTCGAATGATCCGTCATTGTTATTTTTTCAATGATCTGAGAATTAATACAAAGAGGACTTTGATTAAATTGCGCCAAAAGCAAAATAGCCACGGCTGATATCAGCAAATAGGTCGTTCCAACAAATTGTGAGTTCACACGTAAAAATAGAGCAATTTAGAGGCCGCTATTTGGTGACCACGCCCAATGGTTTCAAGAGTCCTGCTTTCGAGACTCGAGAAGGCAATTTCTTCCCCATATAGCTCTCAATTTGATGATTCAGCTGAATCAACTTGTGAAGGTCGAGTCCCGTCGAAATACCCATTCCCTCGAACATATAAGCTACATCTTCAGTTGCCACATTTCCTGCAGAACCAGGAGCATAAGGACAACCCCCTAGTCCACCAATGCTCGTATCAAAGATACGAACTCCCATCTCGTAGGCAGCCAAAATATTTGCCAGTGCTTGTCCACGAGTATCATGAAAATGTCCTGCTAATTTTCGAGCTGGAATTTTCTTTGTGAGTTTTTTAAAGAGACTTTTAATTTGTCCCACATGAGCGACCCCTATTGTATCACCCATTGAAATCTCGTCTACTTTCAATTCTGCCATACGCATCGCAATTTCAATTACTTTCTTTTCTGACACTTCCCCTTCATAGGGACAGCCAAAGCAAACTGAAAGATACCCGCGAACTCTCACTTTTCTTTTTTTTGCTTCACGAACAACAGGCTTGAAACGCTCGAAGCTTTCATCAATGGAACAGTTAATATTTTTAATCGAAAAGCTTTCCGTGCAGGACCCAAAGATCGCAATTTCTTGAGGTTCCACAGGATTTGCATCATTCCAACCTTGAATATTCGGAACAAGAACTCCCAGTTTTGTTTCTTTTGGAAGCTTGTGCATTTTTCTTAGACGATTCCCTTCCTCAAGAAGTTCTCGAGAAAAGGCCATTTGCGGAACCTTGTCAGCACGTACAAAAGATCCCACTTCGATGTGTCGTACACCTGCATCCGCAAGGCCCTGAAGAATTTGAAGCCTCTGCCCCAACGAAAGCGTCACGCTTTCGTTCTGCAACCCGTCCCGCAAACCCATTTCCACAATTGTGACTTTTTTCATTTAGACTCCTGCTGAATCTGTACCAGCAAATCTCCTAACGAAACTTGAGTGTTCACTTGGGCCTGAACTTTCTCGACTGGGCCCTCTAGCTCGGCCTTAAGTGTGTACTCCATCTTCATGGCCTCCATCACGACAACCGCTTGACCCTTCTTGACCACATCACCTTCTTTTACTAAAACCTTTGTTATTTTCCCTGGCATAGGAGCCAAAACTTTATTATGAGCAACACCCTTCTCTTGCCGTCGATTTTTTCGACTGCTCGCGGGTTCAATCGCCAAAGTTTTACCATTGACGTGAACCCAAAGAGTCCCTCGAATCCACTCGAAATCATAGGATAGTTTTTTTCCTTTAAACTCGAATGTTTCTTTCATTCACTTCTCCACGGTCCGATAAAAGGTGAGTCAAAAGCAACAGCTCCCCCCATAATCTGACTTTGAGGTGCTCGTGCGCGACTCAAGTCCTTCAGCAAAGCTTGCTCTACTTCATTAAGGTTTGGTTCTGATAA
>DAHVKR010000396.1 GCA_027320785.1 Bdellovibrionales bacterium | reverse complement strand
CCGTTGCGGCCTTTTTAATAGAGTCAGCTCCTAAGGTAGGACCCACTCTTCTTTCTTCTAACTGCTCTAATCGAGCAGGTAGTGCACCAGCACGTAAAGCTGTCGCGATCATTTGGGCTTCTTTAATAGTTTTATCTCGCCCACCAGAGGTTCCCATTTCGATCACGGCTGAACCACCTGCAATTCTATCTTTTATATTAGGTGCAGATTTAATCACGCGATCCAAAACAATGGCCATTTGCTTACCCACATTGGCTCCGGTGAGTTCTGCAAATTTATTAGCTCCTGCAGGATTGAAACGAATGGCCACTTCAGGCTCACCGTACTGACCATAGGTTACGAAAGCATTGTCCAAATCGCTTCCACCTAAGCTTGTGTCTGTTTTAAGAAGCATGGGTGTCCCCCCTACTTCCATTTTTTGAGCGTTCTCACGCTTTTCAAAATACACAACAGTATTGGGAGGTATTTTTCCTGCTAAGTCTTTATTTAAGCGATCCACATATTCAGAATACTTCATCGTGGACATAGAGTAATTTCCAGCTTTTTCAGCATCTGCCACCATCTGGATCAGTTTGTCCTCAGGAATACTATAATCTAACATTTGGAAATCCAGCTTAGCCGTGGTGTTAATCAATTCTTTAGCATGCTCGGCATCACTCATCCCGGGCAATTGCACTAGAATACGATCTGAGCCCTGAGCCGAAATGGAAGGTTCTGAAACCCCAAACTCGTCGATACGATTTCGAATGGTTTCAATGGCTTGAGAGATAATCTTCGATTTATAGTCTGTCAGATAAGAGTCTAAGTATTTCAAAGTCAATTTATCCCCATCCTCAGAAAAAACTTGCATCATCGTAGAGTGATTTTTTTCGATCAAAGCTTTGATCTTATCAGCCTGACCTGGAGCTGCTGCCACTTCAATCTCGCCCTCACTGGCTTTAGGAGTTGTGAGTGTGGCTTGAATTCCATCTTTTTCAAATTCAGCCTCGAGAGATCGAGCCTGTCGAACAGTGGTTTCTTTCACCACACCGTCCACATCTACGCCCATTACCAAGTGAATTCCACCTTGAATATCCAAGCCATAATTCAAACGATTATCAGTTATCCAATGCTTGGGATGAGTAAAGTTGGGAATCACCCAGAGAATAGCAAAAATCAAACCCGCTAAAGCTAAAAAAACACGTGTCTTATAGTTATCCATGTTGTTATTCGATCCTTCTCTTATTTTTTATTCACTTGTTTAGCATCAATCACAGTTCGAGAACTGGCCGCGACTTGATTACGAAGCATTTTAATTCGAACTCCATCCGCCACCTCAAGAGTCACATACTGATCTGTGAGACCTTCAATTCGACCTAAAATACCTGAGGCTGTAATCACCTCATCCCCACGTTTCAAAGCACTCACAAAGTTTTGGTGATCCTTTTGTTTTTTGCCTTGAGGGCGAATGATCAGGAAATAGAAAACAATAAAAATGAAAATGAAGGGAACCATCATTTCAAAAAAGCCTGGCTGAGCGGCTTGTTGCATAGACTAACCTCCGATGAGTCAATAGAGTTCGAACAGTCGATGTTTCGACTGAGGATCAAATATGCCCCTTAAGTCACCATGGTTACTGAATATTTTCAATGTTGGACAGAAATCACTGGGGCTTTTTGACGAATCGCGAAATACACTCTTCGCGAAAACTTTCCCAGTTGCCTTTTTCTAAGGCATTTCGAATACGCTCCATCAACTTCATATAAAAATACA
>DAHVKR010000395.1 GCA_027320785.1 Bdellovibrionales bacterium | reverse complement strand
GAGGCAGCAGTGGCTCCCAGACCCCTCAAGCAGGGAGGATACTCCGGATTTTTTTCTAAACAGGCTTTAAAGTGCTGATAGGCATCGCCGTAGTTTTTGTCTTCTTCAAGCTGACTGCCAAAGGCGTTGCGGACCTCTAAAGAGGAGGGATTATCCAGTACGGCTTTCTGTAGAACTTCAAGCGACTTCTTTTTTTCTCCGGTTTGTTTGTAAACTTGAGCCAGGTTCAAGCGAGACATCATATCTGACTTATTTAGTTCAATTGCTTTTAGGCAGTTTTTTGTGGCCTGATCGTTCACACCATCGAGAGAGTTTATTTCACAAAGCTTGGCTTCGTAGAGAGCTTTGTCTCCTACATTTTTAATAAGATCCTCGAATAATAGACGACGTGTTTGAAGAAAGCGCAGAGGTTTTTTGAGTTTTTGAAAGAGGGCGTCTTGTCGTTCATAAAAATCATCTAAGATGAGGTAAGCGGGTTCAAACTTGGGGTCTGCATCAATGGCGGCGCGAAGAGACTCTTGAGCCTTATCGTTATTTTTCTTATTTTGCCCGGTCTCCATATAGGCTTTACCTTGAAAGGTGAGGAACTCTGGATCCTGAGGATTTTTCGCTAGGGCAATATCGCTCACTTTTAAAATGTCTTTGAACTGGTTTTTTTTAACAAGAAGCTTGGCGAGCTGAAGGAGCTCTGGTCTTTGTAGTTTTTCAGAGTTTTTCCAAAGATAATCGATAGCTTTTTGGGCCCCATTCGGCTCTTTCTGAAGCTTTTCAGCTTGCAGATAAACTTCGGAGGGAGCCGCTTGGGCCGTGACCGCTCCTCCCATGATCCAAAATGAGACAAATACGAGCAAAATATTACGTTTGATACAAGAGTGACCGATATAAGACATGATGAACTATTTTCACCGGATTACAGAGAAAGTACAACATTTCCGGGACTTTAGGCGCCCCCCGGGGGAGGCACATTGGAGCTCGAGCTCCGGTCAGGCGCTAGTTGAGTACCTTCTCATGATATTTGTGACGGTTATATTAATTGTGGGCCTGACCCTTGCCTTCTTTCAGCCCCTGCAAAACTTTTTGGCCAAGCTGAATGATGGATATATACGCTGTCTTCTCGAAACCGGGGAACTACCTCGTGTTGGTCAGGACGCCACAAGTTCAGCCACAGCCTGCGATGCGGAATTTCCAAAGTTTGAAGCTCGCAATATGGATGGCTCTTCTGCTATCGCAAAGGATGGGAAGGGGCGATCCAATAAAGAAAATGCACGAGGAGAGTCAAGTGCGGACCAGGGCTCATCTGGAGAGTCCTCTTCGAGCCTGACAGGTGCCGGTCGCACAAAAAAAGCAACACTGCTTCGAGATTCAATTCGGGCATCAGGGAATGCGCGCTCAGAAGCGAATAGAGATAGCAAAGTAACGAGCATTCCAGTGGACTCCTTCAACGAGGGAGATGGGTTTCTCTCACTCGAAAGTGGTTCAGGCCCAGCTGGGTTGCGCGGGAAGAAGACGAGACAGCTCGCCATCTCCTCTTTAACGGAGTACGACAGAAAAAAAATAGAAGAAAGCAAATCGAAGGTTCGCTCCGTTGCGATGGACTCTGAAAGCTTTACACAAAAGGCAAAGAAAAAATTAATCGTTAAACCGCCGGCAGAAAAAGCAAAAGTGGATGATTTAGCTCTGCAAACAAACTACGGCACCTATTTTAAGATTTTCTTTTTAATTATCATTGTGCTTTTAATTCTCATTTTGATGGG
>DAHVKR010000394.1 GCA_027320785.1 Bdellovibrionales bacterium | reverse complement strand
CCAATCGCATTGCGAAAATTGTAAAAGGTCTGCAAGCTTTTGCTCGAGAAACTTCTTCGGATCCTTTTCAGCCAGTGAAGATTGGAGATGTTTTAGAGAACACTTTAGAGTTATGTAGGGAGCGGTTTAGCAAATATCAAACTGAAATTCGCCTGCCTTATGCGAACGAGTCATCCCTTTACTTTTGGGGACGAGAAGAACAAATCTCGCAAGTTTTAATGAATTTATTGAGTAATGCTTTTGATGCCATTCAAGAGCTTTCTGAAAAATGGGTTCAAATCGATGTTAGACTTGTAGGTGGAAAGATACAGCTCTCTGTGACGGATAGTGGGCAGGGTATCTCACAAGACATTGAATCTAAAATTTTCACTCCCTTTTACACGACGAAAGAAACAGGTAAGGGGACGGGGCTTGGGTTGAGTATATCCAAAGGTATTGTGGATAAGCATCAAGGGAAAATTTTTGTGGACCATAATTCAAAGTATACTAAATTTGTGGTGGAACTGCCGCAGTTAACCGAGCCTCAATCGCTGAGAAGGGCTCAATAGGGAGTTTTATGAAAAAAACAATCTTGGTAGTCGATGATGAGCCTATCTTGCGTGAGATTTTAAGAGAAAGCTTTGAATTGGAAGATTATCAAGTGCTTGAGGCTGAGAATGGTACCCAGGCGATAGACCTTGTTAAAACTCAGGCCATTGATTGTATCATTTCAGATATTCGAATGCCGGGAGGAAGTGGCGTTGACTTAGCTAAAGCTCTCCATGTTTTGAAGCAACCGAAACCCAGTCTTATTTTGATGACAGGCTTTAGTGATTTTACTTGGGAACAAGCGCAGAAATTAGATGTGATCAAAATGCTTTCTAAACCTTTTGAGCCCGATGCTATTGTTAAAGAAGTTCGGAGAGTCTTGACTGGAACCAGATAATACCTCACCTTTATTGGGACAACTTGTCGTTTTGAATTAAAATAAATTCGAGACACTTTGTCTCAAATGAAAAGAGAAACTCATCCTATCGTATCTGATAGTTGCACTTATTGTGCATAGGTGAGGTGCATGGTGGCGGAAACAGTCAGAACGTACAGCTATTTAGATGAAGACTCATTTCGTGCACTTTATTGTCCAGAAAATGCTCCACGCCAAATGAAATTCTTTGTTGAGGGAATTAGCTGCTCCAAGTGTGTAGCTCGAATTGAAGGACTTAAGTCCCAAGACCCTCATTTAGAAACCCTTGAAGTTGATCTCGCTCATCAAACAGCAATAGTTGAATTAAAAGATAAGAGTGATTCCTTTGCCGATATAGCAGACCGGCTGGGTTCTATGGGATATAAAGTGATTCCCTTGCAACCCCAGGATGATCCAGCAGAAGCTTGGAGACGAGAGTCGCGGTCACAGCTCAAAAGGTTGGCCTTTGCTGCCTATTGCGCAGGCAATATTATGATGTTTGCTTTTGCCATTTATTTTGGCTTGCAAGGTGAAATGAAGCGAGTCTTTGAGTGGCTTCAGTTTTTACTCTATCTTCCTGTTGTCACGTATGTCGCATGGCCTTTTTATAAAGGCTTTTGGCATGGTTTGAAAGCCAAGTCATTATCGATTGATGGGCCCATGGCCATTGCCTCTTTCTTAGGTTTTGCAGTTTCAACTTGGAACCTCATTCGAGGCGAAGGCTCTATCTATTATGACTCCACCAGCGGGTTTCTTTTCCTGATACTGGCAACACGTTATTTTCAGTCGAGAACTCGCTTTGAATATTTAAAATA
>DAHVKR010000393.1 GCA_027320785.1 Bdellovibrionales bacterium | reverse complement strand
CTCAATGGCACCTGATTTACGAATATTATGTACCAATAACGCATGTCCTGCCCGAGCATCGGGATTTGGAGGCGTACCTGTTAAGAATGTTTGAATGGCTTCCAGAACTGACATGTGGTTGTAGCCTTGACGAGCGTACACAACACCAGGGCGTAGCTCATTTTTATCGATACTAATGGGGTAAGTATCTTGAGCAATGGACCATGTCCCCACTTGGCCACCCATAGCAGCCAAGAAGGCTCTCAACTTACCATTATGAAGAGGTGTGCTAAGTTGAACTGTGCGCATATTCCCAGAATCATCCCTCATACGAACAGATGTAACCGTATCAGATACACGGTCGAATCGCGTTGTTGAATTCGAAATACGATCTGTTCCAGAGCCACCCCAACGTGTATTGAGCACGAATGGAAGTGAGTTTTCATGGGCAAAAATCGCACGAGCCATATAAGTTAAATCCGCACAGTCTGTCGCCAAACCGAAATAAGGACTCGTTACATTTGTGAACATATCCGTTGTGATGTTTGTTTCAACCCACTGCGAATATCGATTTTCCCAATTTTCGTCCCAAGTGTTTTTATTTGCCCATACAGCTGCATGAGAAACAGAAGCTGAAGCTAAAGTAAATCCCGCCATCAAAACGTATTTCTTCAGCTTAGATATTTTTGCCAACATAATACCTCCAAACGTTCAATAATAGTGTCTGCGCGAAGATATTAACAATTTAGCAAGCACTTCTCACCTGTTATGATTCTGACATCTCTTTCAAAAAGCCCTATTTTGTCAGTGAAAAAAAGTATGACAGCTGTATGGCTCTAGAATTAAAAAGGACCTTAAAAAGATTCCTCAGGAGCACTGTTAAGAAATAGACAGGCCAAGAATTTTTTTCAGAACCTAGGACAATGCCTTCTTAAGCACCTTAATATAAGGGCCTCCGATGGCATCTTCAGAGCTCAAAGGCCAATGGCTTCCCCAAAGGAATCTTCAATTACAATCTTGACTTTCATTTCACCCGCTATCAACTACACAGCATAACTTCCCACTCATCAAGAAAAGCATGAAGGCCTATGGTGGAGATCTTCGCAAAAAAGCTCTAAACCGTGGCGCCAGACCTCTTGTTTTTCGATCTGGGAGTATGCACATCACCTTGCGTTCGACAAAAGCGAAAGGCACAGCATCCTTTCAAGATTCACAGAAAAGAAATAAGGTTAAAAGTTTTGTGTACGACTTCTCAGCTAAAAAGGGTGTTAAGATTCTTTCTTTTGCCAATATCGGAAATCATCTCCACCTTCATGTAAAACTTCAAAATGCTTATCTTTATAAAGCCTGGATTCGAGGACTCAGCTCAGGACTGGCTATGATTTCCATGGGATTGAAAGGCCTTCGACAGCTTAAGGATCAAAAACAAAAGTTTTGGGATCAAAGACCTTTTTCTCGATTGATTCAAAGCTTTCGGCATTTTCTCAAAACGAAATCCTACGTGGAAGTAAATGTCTTAGAGGGCATGGGAATACCTCGAATCGAAGCGGAGCTTTTAATTTATGGTTCTAAAAAATATTTTAAATCAGGCTGATGATACCGCAGAGGCTACTTAAAGTTAGCCATTAGGAATTTATTCTGACTCACCATCGCCTCCAATTGTACATGTCCTCCGAAATGAAGACTCCCAAAACAAAAAGCCCCTTTGTATGACCAAAAGGGCTTTTCCTTCACGTTCTGATTTCTTCACTCAATATATGTAATCTAAATACTCAACTCTTTTTTTACTGAAAGC
>DAHVKR010000392.1 GCA_027320785.1 Bdellovibrionales bacterium | reverse complement strand
GGGAGATTTCTATTGGGAGATCAGTTTACAGCCGCAGACCTCTATGTCTCTTCAAATTTAGAGTGGTATCTTTTTACGAAAGTTCTCGAAGCAAATCCGATTTTCATAGAGTATATTAAAAACTGTCAAAACCGTCCTGGGTATAAACGCTATATTGAACAAGCGGGAACCTTTGGGTGATAAAGTAAACTAAGGAGTCTTTATGAGCTCGACACAAAAAATCACGCCCTTTCTTTGGTTCGACAAGGAGGCGGGTCAAGCGGTGGAATTTTACCTGTCTATTTTTAAAAATTCTAAAATAATCAGCAGGAACGATGTCAGTGATACTCCTTCGGGCGATGTGCAAATTTATAAAATTGAACTAATGGGGCAGCCGTTTTCTTTAATGAACGCAGGACCTCTTTTTAAATTTAACGAAGCGATCTCTTTCGTGATCGAATGCGAAAATCAAGAAGAGGTTGATTATTACTGGAATTCATTAACGGCCCAAGGTGGAAAGCCTGGCCAATGTGGGTGGTTGAAAGACCCCTTTGGTGTTTCTTGGCAAGTTGTTCCGCAGGGTTTAGGAGAACTGATCGTAAATGATAAAACAGATCAGGTTTTTCAGGCGATGCTCAAAATGAGCAAGATCATTATCGCAGATTTAGAAAAGATTAAAGCATAACAGGAGAGAGGCCTTGAAAATAAAGGGAGAATTCGAAGTTAAATTATCCCCGATGGAAAACTATGCGCAGGGACTGGATGGAGTAAAATTGGGTAGAATGTCCCTCGATAAAGTATTTAAGGGAGAACTCAATGCAGAAAGTAAAGGTGAGATGCTTTCCGCGATAACAGCCATTTCGGGCTCAGCAGGATACGTGGCCATTGAACAAGTTTCTGGTAGCCTTTCAGGTTTAAAAGGCACATTTGTATTAATGCACTACGGAATTATGGATCAAGGTAATCAAACCTTAAATCTAGAGGTCATACCTAACTCTGGCGCTGGAGAACTAAAAGGACTTCGTGGTAAAATGAAAATTGAAATTAAAGAGGGAAAGCACTTCTACGAATTCGAGTACAAATTACCCGAGAATGTTTAAGCAAAAAATTATGGAAGAAAATGATTTTGAAGGCACACTCGTTTTAGAAAAACTCGCGGAGATGGGTTTGGTGGAAGCCTTTTTTGAGGCTGTAGACGCGGATAACGTGTCTCAAGTTAAGCTATTGATGAGACGGGCTCAAATTGATGACGAGACCATCAAGGTGGTCTTGAAGTTAATGAGAGAAGCTGATTAGATTAAATCAAAAGAGGTTTTTTTGAAAAATACAAAGAACGGATTTTCTCTTATTGAGGTCCTTATTTCACTTAGTATTTTAATGTTTGTCAGCATGGCTTTAATGAGTCTTATTGGAAATCAAAATAAAGAGGTTAAGGCTATAGACGAGAAAACAAGTATTCAAGGCCTACAAACGACTATTACAAATATGTTGTCTAGTTCTAATTTTTGTAAGTGCTTGCTGGGATCGAATACATTTAATTATGAAAATAAAAAATGGAACACATTTCCCTCTTCTATTCCATCTTCATTTGATGCCTCTTGTGCGCCTCAAGGCTCTCCGACAGTCGCTGTTGGTGTAAAAAGTGGTGGGTTTCAGGCGACGTCAATCAGCATGGATAATATTACGGAATTGGTTACAGGAACAGGCGGTTTTACAGCAAATCTTGTGATTGCTCTTGATCAGACACAGCTGACTCGCGCTCGGAAGAATATTTCTATACCCATTTCTTTTACTGTGGATCTT
>DAHVKR010000391.1 GCA_027320785.1 Bdellovibrionales bacterium | reverse complement strand
GAACGGATTCCTCTGTCGGCGTCGTGATGGCCTCGTCATAGGCATTCGTATGTAAGGAATTGCAATTATCATACAAGGCAATCAAAGCTTGCAAAGTCGTGCGAATATCATTGAAGTCAATTTCTTGAGCATGCAAAGAACGACCACTGGTTTGGATATGATATTTGAGTTTTTGTGAACGATCATCTGCTTTGTAAAGATCTCGCATGGCCACAGACCAAATACGACGGGCCACTCGTCCTAAAACAGAATACTCTGGATCTAAGCCATTCGAGAAAAAGAAGGAGAGATTCGGAGCAAAGTCATCCACCTTCATTCCGCGGGATTTATAATACTCCACAAAGGTAAAGCCGTTGGACAATGTAAAGGCCAACTGACTGATGGGATTCGCCCCGGCTTCCGCAATATGGTAACCTGAAATACTGACGGAATAAAAATTACGGACTTTGTTTTGAACAAAGTAAGCCTGAATATCTCCCATCATCTTCAATGCAAAATTAATCGAAAAAATACAGGTGTTTTGCCCCTGATCTTCTTTCAAAATATCAGCTTGTACCGTGCCTCGAACCTGAGTCAGTGTCCAAGCAGCTACCTCTTGATGCTCTTGTTCTGTGAGTTTTCTTCCTAGCTCTTTTTCTTTTTTCTCGACCTGTTGATCAATGGCCGTATTAAAGAAGAAGGCCAGAATCATCGGTGCCGGTCCATTAATCGTCATACTCACAGAAGTATTGGGAGAGCACAGATCAAAACCTGCGTAGAGTTTCTTCATATCTTCTAGCGTACATATGGAAACACCACTTTCCCCAACCTTACCAAAAATATCGGGACGCAAATTGGGATCATTTCCGTAAAGAGTCACGCTATCAAAAGCCGTGGATAAACGAGCTGCCGATTCACCTTCCGTGAGATAATGAAACCGCTTATTGGTTCTCTCGGGTGTACCCTCTCCGGCAAACATACGCTTCGGATCTTCATCCGTGCGCTTGAGATGAAAAACGCCAGCCGTAAAAGGAAATTCTCCCGGAACGTTTTCCAGCTTCAGAAACTGATAGCGATCTCCCCAATCTCGAAATTTGGGTAAAACCACACGACGGATTTTAGTTCCACTCAGAGATTCCGAAATTAAAGGCTGTTTAATCTCTTTACCGCGCACATGGTATGTTAAGTGATCACCTGAATATCTTTTTTCCAAATCTTTCCAGTTCTTTAACTGATGAAGATCCTCGTGTGTGAGATCCTTAGAGAGTTGTTTTTCTAACTGCTCGAATTCAGCGTCGGAAATTTTAAGAGTGGGTTTAAGACTGAGCAAAGCCCCCAACTTCGAAGCCTGATCCGCATGATGACGAACATTTTCTTTGTACTTTCGAATAGTCGAGACGATTTCAGCTAAATAATTCTGTCTCTCGGGTGGAATCACCATATGCTCTTCAGCCGAAAGAACAGAAGCCTTTCGCTCGTTAGAGAGGGCGAAGCTCTTTTCTTTTTGAGCCAGAGTCTCGCCTATATGAAAGAAAAGTTTATTCACTCCACCATCGTTAAACTGACTGGCTTGAGTTAAAAAGACTGGAACCGCTGTGGGTTCCGAATTATGAGCATCAAAAATTTTACGGGAGCGCTTATACTGCTTTGTCACATCTCGAAGAGCATCCAAAGCCCCACGACGATCGGCCTTGTTCACCGCAATCATATCCGCGAAATCAATCATATCGATTTTTTCAAGCTGAGACTGCGCACCAAAATCACTGGTCATCACATAAAGAGAAAAATCAGAAACTTCCGTGATAG
>DAHVKR010000390.1 GCA_027320785.1 Bdellovibrionales bacterium | reverse complement strand
CCGAAACATAAAGAAAACTTGAAAGCTGACCCGCAAAAGAGTGTGCAGAACCATCTTCATCGGCCGCCGAGCTTCGTACAGAAAATTCACCTTGAGGTAATAATTCAAGGGCCCGGTTCAAATTTTCTTTTAAGAAAGAGGTCGCTGGCTTTTCAGCAATAAGACTTGTAATCAGTGATTCACACTCTCTTGCACTTATTTTTTCAGATTTAAAATTATCCAGAATTTTATTCAAATCATCACCGATATGATGAGTCTCAATAAATTCCCTAAAAAATCGCTTACCAAAAACGACCCATTCTGGAACGGGGATTCCGGCTTGGGACATTTGATAAAGATTAAAGCCCTTACCCCCTGCCTCAGATTTAGCAAAGTGAAGTGTTGATTTTGGAGTCACAATCATAGGAGCCCCTTTCCTAAAAGGCTAATGAGTGCGGCGTAATGTAAAAGCAAATAGAGTCCTGATAAATTTCTAAAAACTTTAGCCATCTTTACATTGGGTTTAATAATAAAAACGATTCCGAGTATCGCGTACAGTCCCGCTAAAATTTCTACGAGTATCAAGTTTTGATTCTCAAGTGAATAGCCTAAGAGAGCGCAACCCATCACAACTTGCGAGAAGCTTAAGGCCACAGCTCCCCTGATTCCAAAAAGACTTGAGTAAGTATCAACACCTTCTCGCTCTTCAGAGTCAGCAAATGTTTTTCGAGCAAACTCAAAAATATTAAAAAACATCCAATTAGCTAGTAAAAAAGCAACTGTGTGTGAATTGACCTTGAGGACTAAGCCCCCAACGGCTCCTTCTGCTACCATAAAAGCCATTAGCACACTAGAAAAAGTATGAACCACAGCATAGGTTGTTAAATGCGGCCGCAGAAAATCTCCTATAAAAAACTCTTCATACATGAGAAGCGAATACCCGATCACAAGAGCCTGAATCAGCATAAAAGCAGGGTTTAAAAGAAAGGATAGAACTATTTCAAAAATTATTAAAAGAAGGAGAGCCGATTTCACCTGAGGCACAGAAACAGCTCCGCGAGCAAGAGGTCGAGTCGGATTTATTCGAATATCCGTTTCAAGATCTTTAATCTCATCAAAAAATCGTAAGCGCAAAAAAGAACTGAATAGAATCAAAAGAGATAGGACGAGACCTAAACTTGAAAGCTTTAGTCCTTTCTGAGAATAAAAATAAAGTCCATTCCCAAGTCCAAAGAGTAAAATCATGGGACTGTATTGGTATAAAGGAAAGCGTTCTCGAATAAGAGTGACGAGGCCCTTAAACAAAAAGAACCTCCTCTTGATTCATTAAAGAGTTACGCAAAACTCCGTATTCTACCTTAGAATGATGCCGAGGATCCATTGGAATCTTTTTTACAAACTTAATGTGATCCACTGGAATATTGTTTTTTTCAAAAACTCTTAAAATAGACTGTTTCGCTTCTTCCACGTTGAATTTTTCAATTTGAATTTCAGCTTTCAATTCAATCGCAGCGCAGGTTTCTTGATCACGATTTCCATCTTGCGTCGCGAGTCCCAAGAATGCGCATCTCATTGTAAATTCCATGCGCTTCAATAGAATCTCAGCCTGTACCGGGAAATAGTAGCGGCCTTTACGTTCGATCGCATTATTCACTCGACCCACAATCCATAGATTATGATCTGAATCACGATAAGCCAGATCACCCGTTCGATGCCAAACCTTTCCATCTGGGCCTAAAATTTTTGTTGAACTGAAGGCTTCTGGATTATTGTAATAATCTCGACAAACATGATCTCCTGTACAAATAAATTCACCCACTTCGCC